>NZ_JAAHHE010000023.1:93847-135543 GCF_010692525.1 Moorena sp. SIO3B2 | reverse complement strand
GTATTACCCCGTTGGATGCGATTCCTAGGTACGGGTAGTGGACGAGATGATGAACCACGGATTGGTACCGCTGTAACGTTGGGAATAGCTACTGCTGCAGTTTGCCTTGGTCAATTAGATATCATTGCACCAGTGCTAAGTATGTTCTTTCTGACCACCTATCTGGTGTTGAATGTAGCAGCTGCCATTGAGGGCTTTTTGCAAAGTCCTTCCTTCCGACCCTCCTTTAAAGTTAACTGGTTTCTGTCACTGTTAGGGGCATTGGGTTGCCTGATCGTAATGTTTTTGATAAATGCCTTTGCCACAGTGGCAGCAGCTGTTATTGTCTTAGGGGTTTACCTTTGGCTACAGCAGCGGGAACTGCGCACAGCTTGGGGGGATGTACGCCGGGGCATTTGGATGGCACTGTTGCGCACTGGTATTTTTCAGATTAGTCATCACCCTGATCCGAAAAACTGGCGACCCCACATCTTGGTGCTGTCGGGAGCTCCCACTAAACGATGGTCTTTGATAGAGTTAGCCGATGCTCTGACCCATAATCGCGGTTTAGTGACCGTTTCGAGTATTTTACCCAGTAGTTCCCATAGTGTTGCTAAGCAGGCACAGTTAGAACAAACCATCAGTGAGTATCTCGAACGGCGTAGTGTACAAGCTCTAGTGCGCTTGGTAACAGCACCGGATCCCTTTACCGGAGCCCGGCAACTGGTGGAAACTTACGGTATAGGACCACTAGTTCCCAATACAGTTTTACTCGGGGATAACGAAACCCTTAGCCGTCGCCAGCCTTACTGTCGCTTGATTACTCACATACACCAGGCAAAGCGTAATGTAGTGATTCTGCGGGAAAATCGGGAGCAGGGTTTCGGTAGTCGTCAACGGATTGATGTTTGGTGGGGCGGTAAGCAAGCCAATGGTAGCCTGATGTTGCTCCTCGCCTATCTATTGCGCAGCGACCTGAAGTGGCAAAATGCTGAGATTTACCTCAAGTTGGTGCTTCCTAATGAAATAGCAGCTCAAGCAGCACGGGCAAACCTAAGTAATTGGGTGAAACAGTTGCGGATTGGGGTTATTTGTCAGGTGCTGGTTTCCCAAGGGCGTTCTTTTAATGCTATTCTTCATGAGTCATCGGCTGATGCTGACTTAATCTTTATGGGTATGGCTACACCAGACGATAAGTTTACTCAATATTACGAAAGCTTACAACAAAAAACTGCTGGTCTTCCTACCATTGTCTTTGTACTGGCTGCCCCTGGGTTTGCTTTCCATGAAGTTCTCAGTGAAGATTTGTAGTATACTAACAGCAATTTAAAATTTTTAATTGCCAATTGACTATTACTATCAAGTCTGGTTAATCACTGATAAAATAGTCTCGGTATTTTTGGTAATGGGTAATGGAGACTTGGTAATCGTTAACTACCAAGTCTCCATTACCTATTACCAGATACAAACCCTATAGCATGAATTGGCAATGCTTAATTTTTGGGTGGCAGTTTAACAATACTTAGCCAGAAGTTTTCAATTGACTTCAATACTTTGAGAAACTGGTCTAATTCAAAGGGCTTAGTGACGTAGGCATTGGCGTTTAGCTTGTAGCTTGTGAGGATGTCCTGGTCAGAATCTGAGGAGGTCAGAATAATCACTGGAATTAAACTCAATTTTGGATCAGATTTAATCTGTGCTAACACTTCACGACCATCCATCACTGGTAGATTCAAATCCAGCAAAATTACGTCGGGACGGGGTGCTTTAGTATAAGGGGATTCTCGACGTAGAAATGCCATAGCGTCCTTACCATTGGTAAAAGTCTGGATATTGTTGCGAGTATTGCTATTTTTTAAAGTAGCTTTGGTCAAGTCTACGTCACGATGATTGTCTTCCACTAGCAATATTTCAATCCGCTGAATAGTATTTCTATAGTTCATAATTCCTGATTTTTTTATGTTGAGATTAAAACAATCAATTTGTAAAGAGTTTATAGTGGCTTTTTTGGGAATACATATAATTTTCGATTAATTGGGGCGTTGTCAGGTATAATCGATAATACTTATCTCCCTCGAAATTACCGATTAATAATTACCAAAATTAACAATTATTTATTTTTGGGTTAGTTGTTCATATTAGATATATATGATTATTGTTTCATAGTTTTAATGATATAATTCTCAATTTAATAATCAATTAATTATTACAGCTTTTTTAAATTAAATTAGGTACAAATTCCTAATTTGTATAGAATAGGGAATAGGGAATAGGGAATAAGGAATAAGGAACAGAACAAAAAAACTGTGTGCCTCATAGTTATGAAAAACGATGTAGTACAAAAAAAGCTTAGTTAAATCAACTATTAAAAGGCTCTAACATGAAATAAAATGTCGATAGCAAATGATAAATATTGATAGGAAGAATTTTGGTAATTAACCGTTTTTAATTACCGATAACGTATAGTTTTTATACGTGATAATTATGAGTTAAGCAATTAGCATTTAACCAGATAGTTCTCATCCTCCCCTCCGAATTTTGGGCAAGTATTAAAACTATCTATTGAATTTGGGGAATAATCTATCCATCAGTACCTATAAATGTACAAAAATTATGATGAAATTATAGATAGTATTTTTACGGATTTTTTTTTAGCTGTGCCAGAAGCGTCTAAGATGCTATTTAACCTCGAAGCCCCTTTTCAACCAACAGGGGACCAACCCCAAGCTATTTCCCAACTCACCACTTACCTCAAGGCTGGCAACCGTATCCAAACTCTACTGGGTGCTACGGGGACAGGTAAGACTTTCTCCGTGGCATCGGTAATTGAAAAAGTTGGCAAACCTACCCTATTACTTGCCCACAACAAAACCTTGGCTGCGCAGTTATGTAACGAATTGCGGGGGTTTTTTCCCCATAACGCGGTGGAGTATTTCATTTCCTACTATGATTACTACCAGCCGGAAGCTTATATCCCGGTCACTGACACCTACATCGAGAAAACCGCGTCAATTAATGATGAAATTGATATGCTGAGGCACTCAGCTACGCGATCGCTTTTTGAACGGCGGGATGTCATAGTGGTGGCTTCCATTAGCTGTATCTATGGCTTGGGTATCCCCTCAGAATACTTAAAAGCCTCGATTCCTCTGCGGGTAAATACCGAAGTTGACCAACGCCAACTCTTACGGGATTTAGTCTCAGTACAGTATTCCCGGAATGATTTAGAATTGGGACGCGGACGGTTCCGGGTGAAGGGGGATGTGTTAGAAATTGGCCCGGCTTATGAAGACCGAATTATTCGGGTAGAATTCTTCGGAGATGAAATTGATGCTATTCACTACGTTGACCCAGTGACGGGTGGAATTTTCCAAAGTGTAGAGGGAGTAAATATTTACCCTGCTCGTCACTTTGTTACTCCCGATGAACGGTTGGAAGAAGCTTGTAATGCTATTAAGGCAGAACTTGAGGAACGTTTGGCTCAATTGGAGCAAGCTGGGAACTTACTAGAAGCCCAACGGTTGGAACAGCGTACCCGCTATGATTTGGAAATGTTGCTCGAAATTGGTTACTGCAATGGTGTGGAAAACTATTCTCGTCACTTGGCTGGACGCAAGCTTGGGGAACCACCAGAGTGTTTGATTGATTATTTTCCCGAAGATTGGCTTTTGGTAGTGGATGAATCCCATGTTACGGTGCCGCAAATTCGGGGAATGTACAATGGCGATCGCGCTCGAAAGCAAGTGTTGATTGACCATGGCTT
Organism: Moorena sp. SIO3B2; assembly: GCF_010692525.1. NCBI lineage: Bacteria > Bacillati > Cyanobacteriota > Cyanophyceae > Coleofasciculales > Coleofasciculaceae > Moorena > Moorena sp. SIO3B2. Next base: position 131,801 of record NZ_JAAHHE010000023.1, on the reverse strand, counting down.
TCGCTTACCCAGTGCAGCAGATAATCGACCCCTGAAGGCAGAGGAATTCTGGGCAAAGGTGAATCAGTGTATTTTTGTCTCTGCTACTCCTGGGGATTGGGAGATGGAAGAATCTCAAGGGCGAGTCGTGGAACAGATCATTCGTCCTACCGGAGTGCTTGATCCAGAAATCTTTGTCCGTCCTACAGCAGGTCAAGTAGATGATTTGTTGGCTGAGATTAAGCAGCGGGTGGATTGTCAGGAAAGGGTGCTGGTAACAACCTTAACCAAGCGCATGGCTGAGGATTTGACAGACTATCTGCAACAACGGGATATTCGGATCAGCTACTTACACTCGGATATTAACTCTATTGAACGGATTGAAATCTTGCAGGCGTTGCGCCAGGGTGAATTTGATGTATTGGTTGGGGTTAACTTGTTGCGAGAAGGGTTGGATTTGCCAGAAGTCTCTCTGGTAGCAATTTTGGATGCGGATAAGGAAGGGTTCCTCAGGGCAGAGCGATCGCTTATTCAAACTATAGGCAGAGCAGCACGTCATGTCCGAGGGCAAGCCATTATGTATGCTGATACCCTTACAAAAAGCATGAGAAAAGCGATTGATGAGACTAATCGCCGTCGTAAGATTCAAAGTGAATATAATATCACAAATAACATTATACCACAGCCGATTCGCAAAACCGCAAACAATCCAATTTTGACATTTTTGGATGTCTCCCGAAGGTTGAATGCTCAACAGTTTGAATCGGTGTTTGAACAGGTGGATGATGTACCTTTAGAGAAGATTCCGGAGTTGATTAATCAGTTAGAAGAACAGATGAAGGAAGCAGCGAAGACGTTGGAATTTGAAACGGCAGCAAAGTTACGCGATCGCATTAAGCAGCTGCGGGATAAACTGCTAGGTAATCGAAGTTAACTAAGATTTTTTACGGAACTCCCCAAGCTGAAAGCCCCGTGTTTTCAAACCGGGGTCAGAAGTTGCCGCAAGAATAGGGTTTGAAGTTACCGTAAGACAGTGGAGCCTTTATGGTCGGCAGGCTATGCGTAAAAAGGTTAAGGCTATTGTTATAAGGCTCCACTGTCTAAGGTTTCGTCTCTGGCCTTTATGGTTGGTCGGCTATGGGTAAAAGGGTTAAAACTTTGAGGCGCGACCCATGGCGAATTTAATTCGCCTATGGAAAGCGCGCCTCCATGATTAAGGCTGCCCTATTAATCAGGTTTCGTCTCCGGGATTAAAGCTCATAGCGACTTTAGTCGCCGTGATCAAAGTATTGACTGTTGCTTGACATATTTATATAAAAATGTTATTATAAATATATATGAAAATAGGTCGAAATTCGGTGATTATATTAGAGTTTAAAGCGAAAGGCAAAGAGTCCCAATATTCAGCTATAGACGAAGCCATTCGGACGGTTAAGTTTATCCGAAATAGCTGTCTTCGTTTGTGGTTAGACAATAAAGGCACAGGAAAAAGTGACCTTAGCAGGTATTCTAAAATCCTGGCTAAAGAGTTCTCCTTTGCTAATGAATTAAACTCTACCGCCCGTCAGGCTGCGTCCGAGAGGGCATGGTCATCGATTGTTCACTTCTACGATAATTGCAAGAAGAAAATTCCAGGCAATAAGGGTTTTCCAAAGTTCCAGAAACGTGCTCGTTCTGTCGAATACAAGAAGTCAGGGTGGAAGCTATCCCCTGACAAAAAATCGATAACGTTCACGGACAAGAAAGGGATTGGAAAACTTAAGCTCAAGGGCACCTGGGACTTATGGCATTTCGACAAGAAGCAAATTAATCGGGTTCGGATAGTCAAACGTGCTGATGGGTACTATGTTCAATTTTGCGTTGCAGTTAACGTAAAAGAAGAACTACCCTATACTGGCGAAATAATAGGACTAGACGTAGGACTTAAGGAATTCTATACAGATTCTAACGGTCGATCTGAACCTAACCCCCGATTTTATAGAATCGGGGAAAAGAGATTAAAGTTTTATCAACGTCGGGTTTCCCGAAAAAAGAAAGGCAAGGCCGTAGGCCACGCTACGCGAACATCCAATCGCAGGAAAGCGGTTAATAGACTAGGTAGACAACACCTTAAAATAAGTAGGCAACGTCAAGAACATGCCAAAGGACTGGCACGTTGCGTAATCCAATCTAACGATTTGGTCGCTTACGTTCGCGCAGCGTGCCGAAGGCAAGATTTAAGAGTTAAGAATTTAGCAAAAAATCACTGTCTAGCTAAGTCTATTAATGACGCTGGTTGGTACCAATTCAGGAAATGGTTAGAGCATTTTGGAACCAAGTTTGGCAGGATAACTGTTGCAGTAAATCCTGCCTATACCAGTCAAAACTGCTCTGATTGTGGCGAAGTTGTCAAAAAGTCTCTATCGACTAGGACTCACACCTGTAAGTGTGGTTGCCAGCTAGATAGAGACCACAATGCCGCCATCAACATCCGTAATAGAGCCATAAGTACGACGGGGCACGTCGGAACTTGGATTATTAATCCGTTCGCGTAGCGTCGGCGAAAGCCGATACGCTTCAGGAGATTTGGCCTCTACTGTTCTTGACTCCGGTCAGGTTCAGCAAGCTGGGTCGTTGAGTGAAGAATCCCCGCGTCTAATGACCGGGGAGTGTCAAACTAACAGGAGGTGGAGGAATTATTGACATCTGTACGGCATGGTCGGGATGTTGAAAACAGGCGCACTGTGGAGAGATTTGCCCTCTGGCTATGGCATTCATACTCAACAGTACTATAGCCGACCTGTTACCCCCTCAGATTGCTCATGACAAAACGCGATGCGCGAGCATTGAGCCGTTACGGGAACGCTTTTTTGTCTCGATCCCACTCTCGGTCTCATGGGCTATTGAGGCAAGCAGACACGCCCTAGAGTCTGTATGTTAAGTTTTGTGACAAAAACCACACTCGGCATAAAACGGAGGCATTAGCCCTGATAAATACATAGTTGACAGGAAACTGAGATGCTCGATATTTGCCAAAGATTAAACTAAGTGTCCTCATCCCAAGGGGGATTTCTTCCAAAGAATAAAGCAGTAGAGCTTTGATACCAAATCCGCTCTAGTAGCCCCCTGTTAAATATAGGTCTACTTTGTTCAAAAGGGTGTATTCGACCCAGATTCCCTATGAATTCTATAACTTATGAGACTAACATTGAGCTGTCTTAACCTGTTGAGCCAGATCATTGGTAAGGGAAGATGGGCAGCAAGTAAGTTTTTCGTGCTTGTTTGTTCTTCAACCTATTTGACCTGTTCCCCGTTGCCAACCCCTGTGCAGGCGCAACCGATAGTTGAAGCCAACGATGGTACTGGTACTGTTGTCAACCCTGAGGGTAACCAATTCAACATTGATGGCGGTAAGCTGTCGGGAGATGGTGCGAATCTGTTTCACAGCTTCCAGAAATTTGGTCTGAGTGAAGGTCAGATTGCCATCTTTCTCTCTAATCCTAATATCCAAAATATCCTAGGGCGAGTCACTGGTGGTGATGCTTCTGTCATTAATGGCTTAATCCAGGTTACAGGGGGTAATTCAAATTTATTCCTGATCAACCCCGCCGGGATTGTCTTTGGTCCTGGTGCCAGCATCGATCTACCTGCTTCTTTTACCGCCACCACCGCTACTGGTATTGGTTTTGATGGCGGCTGGTTTAACGCTATTGGTAGCAATGACTATGCTTCTTTGGTAGGCAAGCCCAATACTTTTGATTTTGCTGTCTCCCAACCAGGTGGGATCATCAATTTAGCTGATTTAGCAGTTAAAGAGGGGCAGAATTTAACCTTAGTAGGTGGTACTGTGATCAGTAATGGCACTCTTACTGCATCTGGTGGTCAAGTTACTATTGAGGCTGTGCCTGGAGAAAATTTACTCCGTATTTCCCAGCCAGGTAATATTCTCAGTTTAGAAGTTTCCCCCTCTGCCACTGTTCCCTTCACTCCCCTTTCCCTACCGGAACTGCTGACAGTTGGCGGCGGTGATGCTACAGGAATTGAGGTAAATCGTGAGGGTACAGTACAACTGATAGGTTCTGGTATCCAGGTGGAAGATGGTGATGTGGTGGTCCAGGATATCAGCGCTGGTAAGCAAGTAGTTATTGAAGCAGACGGTAATATTCGGACAGCATCAATTACTTCCGATGGTGGAAGAATTTTCCTCAATAGTAGAGAAGGAGAGATTGATACTAGTAGTGGCACACTGGATTCAACGGCGGTAAGTGGTGATAGTGGAAATATTGACCTGAAAGCAGAAGGTAATATCACTACCGGGAGTCTCAAGGCTTCCAGTAATAATGGTGATGGTGGTGATATTACTGCCGTTAGCGATAGAGGAAGTATTGATACTAGTGCTGGCGTAGTTGATTCTTCCTCTGTGAAAGGTAAAGGAGGAGAGGTTCAATTATTCGCTACCGAGGGAACTATTAATGCTGGTGATATAAATGCTGCTAGTGGTAATGGTGACAGTGGCAACGTTACTCTTGTTGCTGGTAGTGACATCAGTAAAGGAAATGTTACTGCTACTTCTACTATTATTTCCATTCTAGATTTCAGAAACCAGAATTATACTATACAAAGTTCAGAATCTCAAGTCTCACCAGCACCTGAACCTCCACCTTTTTTAGATCTAGATCCACCCATGATTGAACCTCCTTCAGTCATCGACCCAAAGCCATTACCACCGCTACCACCACAACTACAGTCAGATTTTCCACCACTACGACCACCACAACCTCCAACAACAGTAATTCTTGGACCTGTAAATCCTGTAAATCTTTCAAATTCTTCCCTACCACCACAACCACAGTTAGAGAATCAAGCACTACTACCACCTGAATCTCCAAGAAGAGAAATTCTTGGACCTGTAAATCCTGTAAATCCTTCAAATCCTTCCCCAACAACACCATCAGGAAGGTCAGACAATCAAAACTCTGCCTTGCCAAGCCAGGTTAATCGATCAGATTTGGCGGTCAATCAGAGCAAGAGGTTAAACAAGACTCAAGCAATTGGACTAGAACGACTGACAATCCTGGTACTGGAAATTACAGAGTGTCTGGCAGAAGAACAATTGCTCATAAATCCTCAAGGATTTTCTAGACAAGTTGGTGCAAAAGATTACACTAAAGCTGCTGAATGCTATCATAAAAATTTAGAATTTGCACGAAAAATTGGTGATAACTTGCGAGAATCAAAAGCTCTACATAACCTCGGAGTAACTTACTATATTTTGGGAGATTATGGCAAAGCTCTAGACTATCATAAACAGCATTTTACTCTTGCCCAATCAGACCCAAACTTAAGAAGAAAACCGCAAGCTTTAAGTGGTTTAGGAGCAGCTTATGGTGCAATAGGAAACTATGACAAAGCTATTGAATACTATAAACAGGGTCTAGAACTAGTAAACTCAACCGATGAGTCTGAGATGGAAAGGAATATAGTAAGCAATATCGGATTAGCTTACTACGCTAAGAAGGAATATACCAAAGCACTTGAATACAAAGAAAAAAGTTTAGCGATCGCTAAAACATCCGATCACCTACCTGGAAAGGCAAGAGCATTATCTAATTTGAGCTTGGTGTACTATACCCTGACCGACTATAACCAAGCAATTGAATACTCTCAGCAGAGTTTAGCGATCGCACAAAAATTGCAAGATAACTATGGACAGTTAGTAGCCCTAGAAAATTTGGGAATAATTTACTATGCTCTAGAAGACTACAACCAAGCAGTAAACTACCAACGCCAGAGTTTAAAAATTGCCAAGCAACTAGGTGATCGCCACGCCAAGGGACGAGCTTTAAGCAACTTAGGTGATGCTCTCTACAAAGCCGGAAATCCTAAAGAAGCAAATGAGGCTCTATTTGCTGCCATTGAAATTTGGGAGTCTTTGCGGTCAAACTTAGGCAGCAATGACCTTGAGAGAGTATCCATTTTTGAAACTCATCAAACAACTTATAGCGCTTTACAAGAGTATTTAGTAGATCGAAAACAATTCAATCAAGCCCTAGAAATTACTGAAAGAGGACGAGCAAGAGCCTTTGTTGAACTATTAGCGAGAGGTTTATCAGAGTCTGAATCAAACCTCAAAACTAATAAACCGATTGCCCCTCCGAATATCAAACAAATAAAAAAAATTACTGAAGAACAAAACTCGACAATAGTTTTATACTCTCTTATCAAAGAAGTCGTCGAAGCCGAAGGTGTGCGCCAACTTGAAGACAAAGAGCTTTACATTTGGGTAATTAACCCTAGAGGTAAAATCGCTTTTCGTCAGGTTGATTTAACTAATCTAGATACATCTCTGAAAGAATTGGTTGTTATCACTCGTAAATCAATTTTTTTCAGAAGAAGCCCATCCCTAGTTGATTTAGTTCCCAGAGAAAGATTGACTAAAACAGAGAGAGCTGGTCAAACTGAACAATTAAAACAACTGCATCAACTGCTCATTGAACCAATTGCCGAACTCTTACCTACAAATCCCGAAGCTCGTGTAACCTTTATTCCCCACGAATCCTTGTTTCTAGTACCTTTCCCAGCACTACAAGACGCTTCTGGTCAATACCTGATCGAAAAACATACTATGCTCACTGCTCCCTCGATTCAGGTGCTGGATTTAACTAACCAGCAACGGCAACTAGTTTCTGGAGAAGAGATGCTAGTAATTGGTAATCCCACGATGCCTCAAGGTTTGCCCCCTCTTCCTGGAACAGAAACAGAAGCGCTAGCGATCGCTGAGATGTTCAATACTCAAGCCCTGATTGGCAATCAAGCCACCAAGAAATCAGTTGTTGAGCAAATGTCAAAGGCAAAGATCATACATCTAGCTACTCACGGCTTACTGAATGACTTCCAGGGATTAGGTTTACCAGGAGCGATCGCCCTTGCTCCGACTAAAACAGATAAAGGTTTTCTCAGTGCTAGTGAAATACTCGACCTCAAGCTTAGTGCTGAGTTAGTAGTTTTAAGCGCTTGCAACACTGGTAGAGGTCGAGTTACCAGTGATGGCGTGATTGGATTATCCCGTTCTTTAGTGGCTGCTGGTGTACCCAGTGTGGTTGTTTCCCTCTGGAAAGTACCTGATGACTCCACAGCTGACCTGATGATTGAATTCTATCGCCAGCTACAACAAACACCTGACAAAGCAGTTGCTCTACGTCAAGCCATGCTTACGACTCTTAAACAGTACCCAAATCCAGTGGAATGGGCGGCTTTTACTCTGATTGGGGAAGCCGAGTAATCAAGGAGTTGCAGGAGTTCAGAATCACAGAGTTTTGGATTACTATAGTTCCCTAAGGGTGATAAATCTGTACAGAATAATAAACCGATGAACACTGAGCTCCAATTTCCTTGGCAACAAGACGCCGTAATTCGCCAGAGCCAACGTCTAATCCATAGCTTTCATCATTGGACAGGGCGTTCTCTAATCGATACCAGTGGCTCACCTATGGAAATTGCACAGGCACTATTTGAAGCTCCCTTTGTCGTCTACTCTCACAACACTGAATCAGACCCCATTCTAAACTATGGCAATCGGAAAGGTTTAGAATTGTGGGAAATGGATTGGAACCAATTGACTCAGATGCCTTCGAGATATTCAGCTGAGCCAATGGAAAGGGAGGAGCGCTTACGCTTGCTTAACCAAGTCACAACCCAGGGCTATATTAGCAACTATCAAGGTGTCCGCATTTCTAGCACTGGTAAACGGTTCCAGATTTCAGATTTTATCGTCTGGAATCTCATTGATGAGGAAAATAACTATTGTGGTCAAGGGGCTACATTTTCCCAGTGGATACGGATTAATTGACGATGTTGGCCACTTAAATTGTCTATTTTTTATCTATTTTTGAGTAAGGGGGAAAAACTTCAAAGTCCTCTCCCTTGCTCTTGAGCACCCCTGCCCCCTTAGGGATTCAATCAAAGAAATCATTTGTAGCATTAATAGTGCTAATTCCTAGTGCTAATGTAAGCTGACAGCCGTCAGCTGTCAGCTGTCAGCTGTCAGCTTAAAACAAACCTCGTTCCCATAGCGTGCGCCGTTCGCGTAGCGTGCGCCTATGCGCAATGCACAAACGGGAGAATTTAATAATTCGAGATTAATGATAATTGAAAGTCTGGGTAAAAGCCCTTGGCTTGTGGCCACGCTACCCGAACAGCTGACCTAACAGAGATTAAACGAAGGCTTACCTATGCAAGCTAATAGCTGATAGCTGATAGCTGAATGCTTACGTGCTAATTCAGATTAGATACCTCACCGCTTACTTCCCCTTCTTGCAGTATCTTCCCCCACTTCCCGTCTCTTACCGATCTCCATAAATCATCCCCCTACAAGTACAAAGCCGTTATTTGGGTCGGACTAGCCGGGAACTCTATATGTAACTGGCCTCACAGAAGTCCATGTTGTTCAATGATTCTAACCCATAATGATTACAGCTCCAGGCTATCCCATCACTGAGTCAATCGAATCTGGCACTAGAACCCTACTTGGTATTGCATTCTGGTGGTGGATGATAAACAGGAAAATCGCTGGGTGATTGTCAATCTGCTGGCTCCCCTGGGATTTGAACTGATCGAAGCTAGCAGTGGTCAAGAGGCTTTAGACGAAGCCACAGCATTTTCACCAGACCTGATTATCACTGACTTGTTGATGCCACAGATGGATGGCTTTGAGATGATCCGACAGTTATGACAATCCCCCCAATTGCACTCAAAAGTAGTGATTGCGTCTTCGGCTGTTCAACTTCAAGGCAGAAGGAGGCAGGTAGATCCCCATTGGAAACGAGGTCTAAGCTATCTCAAAATTGGTCTGCGCTGGCTCAAAGGAGTAGTCAATAAAGGTAGGCAACTCAGTCGGGCCAGTACCGTTGTTACCTAAAGATCCGCAACCGTGCTTTGCATGCCATAAAGCTGAGGATGATTACTACGACCAGATTTGGTTTTCCCGTATTCGGTCTTTAAAGTGTAGAACCTGATCTGTTTGGTTTTCACACAGATGTGTCAGGCAGTCAGGGAGGAACCTTGAAGCTGGAAACTGAAGTGGGAGCATATAGTGAATTTATCATCACTTTACCTAAACCAGCCGAATAGACCTGATCATTTCCGACTTGAGTATTTTGAACCTGCTTGATCAGGGAAATTAGCATCCTGGTCAAGCTACTACCTTTTCCCATAGGTTTTCCCAGTGGCAGCAAATTAATTGACATTAAAAATTGCTACTTAGCCTATTAATTAGCCTATTAATTAGCCTATTAATTAGCTAAAGATATCCTTAAAAAAGTCTGCTATTACCTCTTCCTTATAATCCTTAAATTCACCAGCATCAAACCAGAGACCATAGCATACCGGGCATTTTTCATACCGAATATGAGTCTGTTTTATATCAACCATTTTGGTCAGTTTTGTCTGGCATTTCGGGCAATTGATATCTCTAATTTTATTAAAGTTACTCCCTGTTTTCGGGTCACCTGTATCTATAATCTCGGAACCTTTTATCTCCTTCAACATTTGAGCTTCCATGGAATCAAACCAGATCCCTTGACAACTGGTGCAGCGGTCTACAGGAATCGTTGAATACACAACTGCTTCTAAGGTTCCTTGACATTTAGGGCATTTCAGCTGGGTCATTTCGCTCAACCATCTCTAGGATTTACATATCATACTCGGTAGCCAGACATAATTCAAGTTGACTGTTCAGAGCAGGGAACTTCGGAGCAGGGATCGGGTATCTTGGAACAGAAAGGGTTTGAGCAACTTTAAGTTTATTAACCAAGAGAACATAAATTTAACATAATTTATGTTCAGTTATTTATTTGATACTTACTCTATCTAAAAATAGAGATTTTATGGTACAGCCAAAACCAGAAGTGACATAATAACTGCCACTGCTCCTAGAACTACTAGTCCCATCTGCCGGAGCAAGAAGACTTCAGCTCCAGACCACCCAACAGCAGTGGCAGCAATAATAGCACGAGCAGGTGAAATCATCGTGGCGTGGGCGCTAGCTCCATTCTGAGCTCCCATCAGCCACTGTAGTGGTAAGCCAGACTGAATGCTTACCTCTTGTTGTAATTGGGAAAGTAGGGCATTACTCGCAGTATTTGAACCAGTAATCCAGCCTCCTAGAGCAGCTAACCAAGGTGCAACCCATATATACTTGTCACCAAGTGTTGCTGCGGCCATGCCTAGACTAGCTATCATGCCACTGGCTTGCATAACTTGAGAAGCTGCTAGAAAACAGGCGAGTGCTATGGCTCCAGGGATAAATTGTTGCCAAGCTTGTATTGTTATCACTCGCAGTTTGTGTACGACTGTTCCCAAAATTGTGACTGTAGCCAAAGCTGTCAAAAGTAAATAAAAGCCTGGGTTGTAAAGCAGGGGTAGATTTAGATTGATGGCAGCTATTGATATCACAAAATGACTCTTCAGCCAAATTTTTAGAGGAACAACTAAGCGAGAAATCAGCAGAATTGCTGTCAGAATCCCGTAGGGAGCTATTACCTGCCCGAGGGATACTTTAGTAATACCATGCTCAGCCGAATCATGAGCCGTTTTTTCGGAACTATTACGGGCACTGTTGACTAGATTTACTGGTCTTTTTCGTTTTGCCTTATGAAATAGTTTATGAAATAGTTTATGAAATAGTTTTCGGTTTGCCCACACCACTAAGAATGACATTACCAGTGTGCTGCCAAGTACACCGGCAAGTTCAACCCCAGGAATCCAACTGAAGCCCCAAACTCCTATGGTAAGAAGCACTCCCGCAGCGATCGCTTCTGGCCATCGGCGTTGCACGGATTTCTTGCCACCACTCACTGCTAGTGCCACCAGTCCGTAAACTACGGGCAGAGGAGCAGTCAAAAGAGCAGTAGTCGAACCTAGAATACTAGGATCTAGATTAGTTATTTCTGCTCCAAGAAGTGTACCTATGGCTAGCCCTCCCCAAGGTACAGCCATTTGACCCAAAATACCCAGTATAGCTGACTGAGCAGAACTATAACCTAATGCGAGAAACAGTGGAATGACTAAAATGGTACCAACTCCAAATCCACTAACTGACTCGGCAAAAGGAGCGAAGCCAATCACTAGCAACAACACCTGTAAGTCTCGCTCAGGGACTAAGCGAGAAATACCCCGTCCTAAAAGGCTCATACCATCTACAGACTTGAGCAGATAGTAAAGTAGCAAACTGGGAAATAGGACATAGAATACTGATAGTGATGTCGCAAGTCCCTTCACCAAAGCAAGTAGTAATTGCCCAGGAAACAAACGAAAAACAGGAAATAGTAGTGTTGATCCGATAGCAGCTATCAAAGTAGCAAGTCCTGCCTGTTGGCTTGGTCGCTGCAATACCACTAGCATTACTATGGCTACCCACAAGGGCATAGTAGCAATTATGATTTCCAAGACATTTGTCTCCTGTATTAACAAAAGTTAATCGTAAGCATTCAGCTATCAGCCGTCAGCCGTCAGCTATCATGCTAATCAACGGGAGGTAGTAAAAAAGCTGGGGGGTGCTGGTACGGCTGGTTGAAAATCCCTGCTCGTACTGATCCGACCCTGTGGAGTTAAAGCGCCTGCTAGCACCTCAAGTAGCGTGCGCGTAGCGCATTAGCTGATAGCTGACGGCTGAATGCTTACAGTTAATCTACTTTTGCTAGCTGACGACTATTTAAATTAGTATTGTGAGATAAGTTGATAGCTTGATCTTGACACAACAGCTTTTCGGTGAACTCCATTTCTCTAAACTGCTGTAATTGCTTTAGTTTGATTTCCAACTCATCTATCCTTTGGATAAGTTTATCAACCACATTAGCTACTGGATCAGGGATGTTACTGTGAGCAAGTGGACTAATCGGCTGGGCGAATTGCCTAACTATTCGTCCCGGAATCCCAACAACAGTGCAGTCATTAGGAACAGACCGTAAAACTACTGAGCCTGCTCCAATACGGCTATTGTTACCAATTTCAATGTCCCCAAGAATTTTTGCTCCCGCTCCGACGATTACATTTTTTCCCACAGTCGGATGACGTTTACCTAGTTGTTTGCCAGTGCCACCTAAAGTAACGCCTTGATAAATTAAGGTTCCATCTCCAACGATGGCGGTTTGCCCAATTACTACACCTGTACCGTGATCAATAAATATGCCCCGACCAAGGGTAGCACCTGGATGAATGTCAATTCCTGTTAGCCAACGGACAATGTAGGATACGAAGCGAGACAGCCAAAATAAACGGTGGCGATATAAGATATGAGCAAAGCGATGAACCGTCACTGCCTGTAAGCCTGGATAGCAAGTTAACACCTCAAGCCAAGAGGAAGCAGCAGGATCTTTCTCAAACACAGCCTCAAAATCTGCTCGAATAGAATCCCACAAGCCTAAAGTAGATGAAGCTGTGGTTTGGCCATGTTTCTTCAAAGCTTCAAGAGAATGCTTCATTTCTGATTTTTGTTTCATTTTGAGTCAAGCTAATATAGCAGTTAGCAGTGAGCTATCAGGCATCGGCTTTTTTGCTTTTCCTTGTCCTGTGTGTCGTTCAGGGTTTTAAGGTGTACCTGATTAAATTGCCAACTGCTATAATAAACTATCGAGCCAATTTGTTATTATTGGGTATTTTGAAGTAGTAGAGTGATTTGATTGATGGACTCTACTTACTTCTATTTCACTCAATTATTCACTCAATTTACAGCTGCCATCTGCTTAGTCATGGCTAATTTGTAGTTATTCGTCCAAAATGTATCCCAATTATGTTTGGCTTTCTGATAGCCAGCTGTTAAATGATCTACGGTAGATGGATCCGCATCAACTATCTCATTAATGGCATCTCTGACCTTTTGACGATGGATAATATCAGCTTCGCCAACATGAAAGTTCCAAAAATCCCAATCAATGGTGTGTTTGTTTTCTTTGATATATGGGTTTTTGACAAGATATTTGTACATAGTAGAGAGATAAACTTGACAAAGACACTCTCCACCCATGCCACATAATCCAATAACATAGGTGGTAGGCTTGCTTAAAGTTAGTTGCTTGATCTCATCAAGCAAAATTTTATTTTCTTCGCTAAGAGAGTCATCAAATAAATCTTGATTTATACCAATGCTTAACAGATAGTTATCCCATAGTTGGAGATGATTATTCTCATGATCTCCTTCACCTAACTCTTCTGCTAGTATCTCAGCGGTTAAGCTTTTAAATTTTCCATAAGGAGCTTTTGAAATTAGAATCGCCAAATTATCAGGAAACTCTTTCGTAAAATGACGGTACTGGATACATATCTGCTGTAAAGCTGACAGTGGGGCATGTTGTAAATATTGCAGTTTCTTATCAGCTAGATATTCAGCTTCCAGTCGAGAATGATCTGCTATCGTCCAAAATTCATCACGAGTTGTCATTTTTTTGATCCTTTGTGTGTTTTATCTTAGCTCTATAACTACCATCATTCGCTAATCTGAAAATTTCCTGAGTTTTATCTTAAATTAACTGGTTAATCAGCTGTGAAGCATCTAATTTTATGAGATGAGTTATAATTATCAAATTTATATAAAATAGCTTAAAAAATGCTACATATAGTTATTTTTTTATAGGTATAAATACGCGCTATTTTATTTACAAATAATGGTGATCTGATAATTGCTAAAAGCTGTGTAACTTGGCTTTTATATTGCCTATTCCCTATGGCCTATTCCCTATTTGCTATTCCCTATTCCCTATTGCGTATTTCCTATTGCCGATTCCCGATTCCCGATTCCCGATTCCCGATTCCCAGCCCGTAGCGCTCTAATAGGTAAGTGGCAGTAAAAGTCAAAAAAAAACCGGCTTCTCCTAGGAAACCGGGTTTTTAAAAGGTTTAGTTTATTGATGATTGAATTAGCCTTGATGGGCAGGTTCTTTCGCCAAGAACTTTTCTAGTTCAGTCAAGGCATCAGCATCAACTTTAGTTTGCATGGGGCAGAACTTTGGTCCACACATGGAACAAAACTCTGCTGTCTTATAGATATCTGCTGGTAGGGTTTCATCATGGTATTCCCGAGCTCGTTCGGGGTCAAGGGAAAGTTCAAACTGGCGGTTCCAGTCGAAGTTGTAGCGAGCAATGGAGAGTTGATCATCCCGGTCCCGTGCTCCTTGACGATGCCTGGCAATATCCGCCGCATGAGCAGCAATCTTGTAGGCAATTAATCCATTGCGGACATCTTCAGCATCGGGCAGTCCCAAATGTTCTTTCGGGGTTACATAGCACAGCATGGCGGTACCGTACCAGCCAGCTAAAGCTGCCCCAATGGCAGAGGTGATATGGTCATATCCAGGAGCAATGTCTGTCACTAGTGGTCCTAGGACATAGAAAGGTGCTTCTGAACACTCTTCCATCTGCTTTTTGACATTGAACTCAATTTGATCCATCGGCACATGACCAGGTCCTTCTACCATGACCTGTACATCATGTTCCCAAGCATGACGAGTCAACTGCCCCAATGTTTTCAATTCTGCTAACTGGGCTTGATCAGATGCATCATGGGTGCAGCCAGGACGCAGGGAATCCCCTAAGCTGAAGGAGACATCGTATTTCTTGAAAATCTCGATAATGTCGTCAAAGTGGGTATAGAGGGGATTTTGCTTGTGGTGATGAAGCATCCACTTGGCTAGGATACCACCACCACGAGAAACAATGCCGGTTAGCCGGTTTCTGACCAAAGGCAGATGTTCAATTAAGATGCCAGCGTGGATGGTTTGATAGTCAACTCCTTGCTGAGCGTGCTTTTCAATGATGTGGAGAAAGTCATCGGCAGTAAGGTTTTCGACTTTGCCGTGGACACTTTCTAAGGTTTGGTAAACGGGTACTGTGCCAATGGGTACGGGTGAGGCATTAATGATGGCAGAACGAATCTCATCCAAGTTGCCACCGCCTGTAGACAAGTCCATAACGGTATCGGCCCCGTACTTCACGGCCAAGTTAACCTTCTCTAGCTCTTCATCCATATTAGAAGAGTTGGGGGAGGCACCGATATTGGCATTCACCTTACATTTGGAGGCGATACCAATACACATTGGCTCTAGGTTAGTGTGGTTGATATTGGCGGGGATAATCATTCTCCCCTGTGCCACTTCATCTTTGATCAGCTCAACGGGAAGGTTTTCCCGCTGGGCTACGTAGTGCATCTCTTCTGTCAGGAGACCCTGGCGAGCATAGTACATTTGAGTCACATTGCTCTGACCACGGCGCTTGGCAACCCATTCAATTCGCATATTTAATTTCCTCGATCACAGCTTCCCTCCGCCGGTATTAACCGGACTCAGGTTCTAAGGGTGTAATCTCAGCCTGGTTTCTCAGGCACCCCTAGCTTGGTTTGACTATAGTATTACAAAAAAATCCTTCGGATTTAGGATCGCGCTCCTTGCCATAGATTCACACGTGGGGAATCTATGGAATTCGAGATTATTTAGATTAGCTTATGGAATTTTGAACAGGAATAGTTATATCCTTATTGTTTTTTAAGATTTAATTTAAAAATAATACAGGACAGTGCTTAGTTACACTGTCCTGTTACGGTGTTCTATTAAGGTATCCTGTTACGGATGATTAAGAGCTAGAGGCTATTGTATTCACCATTGTATTTACCTAGGTGATTGCCCAAATCGCGGTGTTTTAAAGAGCGATCGCAGCCATCTTGACATCGTTAGTGCTTAGAATCTCTTGGAGTTCTTCAGCATCTACGGTTTCTTTATCAATCAGCATTTCAGCAAGCTTATCGAGGATATGCTTATTGCCAAGAATTACATTCTTAGCCCGTTCGTAGGCTTCATCAACTAGCTTGCGAACCTCTTCATCAATGGTTGATGCTGTGGCATCTGAGAAATCCCGGTCTGAGGCAATATCCCGACCTAGGAACATACTGCCATTCTGCCGTCCTAGAGCTACTGGGCCAAGGCGATCGCTCATACCATAGCGCATCACCATCTGCCGTGCCACCCGAGTCACCTGTTGCAAGTCATTGGAAGCACCTGTGGTCACTTCTTCTTCACCGAAGATAATTTCTTCAGCAATCCGACCACCTAAAGCCACTGCCATCTGATTTTGCAGGTAAGAACGGGAAAACATGCCTGAATCCATCCGGTCTTCGCTAGGGGTGAACCAAGTCAAACCACCAGCACGACCCCGAGGAATAATGCTAATTTTCTGCACTGGGTCATAATCGGGCATTAAGGCACCAACAAGGGCGTGACCTGCTTCGTGAAACGCTACGAGTGTTTTGCGTTTCTCGCTCATTACCCGGTCTTTCTTCTCTGGCCCTGCAAGTACCCGGTCAATGGCATCATTCACCTCATCCATCGAGATTTCGGTTAAGTTGCGACGGGCTGCCAAAATTGCTGCTTCATTGAGCAAGTTGGATAAATCTGCTCCAGTGAAACCAGGGGTCCGACGGGCAATCTTCTCGAGATCCACATCTTTGGCGAGGGTTTTCCCACGAGCATGAACGTTGAGAATTTCCAAACGTCCGGCATAATCAGGACGGTCTACTACTACCTGTCGATCAAAACGACCAGGGCGTAGTAGGGCAGCATCAAGAACATCTGGGCGGTTGGTAGCAGCAATAATAATAATACCGGTATTACCTTCAAACCCATCCATTTCAGTCAGCAGCTGGTTGAGGGTTTGCTCCCGTTCATCATTACCACCGCCTAAACCGGCACCCCGTTGACGCCCCACAGCATCGATTTCATCAATGAATACAATACACGGAGCATTGTTTTTCGCTTGCTCAAATAGGTCTCGCACCCGAGAAGCACCAACCCCTACGAACATCTCGACGAACTCAGAACCAGAGATGGAGAAAAAGGGAACACCTGCTTCCCCAGCTACTGCACGAGCTAAGAGAGTTTTACCGGTTCCTGGAGGTCCGACGAGCAGGACTCCCTTGGGAATTTTAGCTCCAATAGCAGTGAAGCGGTCAGCATTTTTGAGGAAGTCTACTACTTCGTTAAGCTCTAGCTTGGCTTGCTCAATGCCCGCCACATCCCCAAAGGTTACCTGAGTTTGGGGTTCCATTTGGACTCTAGCCTTAGACTTGCCAAAGTTCATGGCTTGAGAACCTGGACCATTCTGGGCACGCCGCAGTAATAGAAACAATCCCACCAAGAGCAAAATCGGGAAGAAGAAGCTGCTTAAGGTCTTGAACCAGAAGCCTTCATCACTCTGGGGTAGAACTGAAATATCTACACCGTTATTATTCAGAAGGTTGATTAGTTGTGGGTCATTGGGGAGATTGACCTCTACCTGACGACCATCTTGAGCGATCGCGATCGCTTTACTGCGGTCAGCACTGATTCTAACGGTTTCCACCTTGCCGCTCTCGACTTGGCTAATCAGCTGGTCGTACCGCCACGTATCTCTACTTGGGGACGGTTTGTCCAAAAATGCTGTACCAAGGGCGATCACCACTATGGCTAGGAGTGCATACAGCCCTGCGTTTCTCCACTTTTTATTCACTCGTTGTTACCTCCATAGATTCGAGGATGTGGCAAATATAGAATTTAGCTTCTTATATTAATTTATGTTAACCTTTCTGAGGAAAACTGGGTGGACTTTATCCTAAAACAGCCTTTCTGGAAGCGTTTTATCCCTTTTGATACCTAAGAATAGTGTTTGGATGGCTGGTGTGGGTTGACCTAAGCCAATGCTTAATATTATAATTTAGCGCTTTGGAGATCGAACAGCCAACAGGAGGGACATGATGGCGGTTTTACGACTTGAAGATGGTAAAACTTATACCGAGCTAAGTGATATTGCCGGAGAATTAGCGTCTGTGAAGGTTGAGCTAAATCACTGGTCTGTAGGGGAGAAGCCAGAAATTCACAGCCTTCTAGAGCAAGACACCCTTAGTGATATTGAAAAGGAAACAGTACTCCAAGCTTTAGATAGCTACTTTGAACAACTTAAGGAAACCGCTGGCTATCAATCCCGTGACTTAATCGTTCTTTACCCAGACTTACCTAATCTTGATGCCCTCCTTTCCAAATTTAAGGATTGTCACTACCATACTGACGATGAAGTGCGCTACATAGTTGCAGGAGTTGGGGTTTTTGGGTTTGTACGTCCTGATGGCAGCCAAATGGAGTTGACTGTGCAACCTGAGGAGTACATTAATGTGCCAGCGAATACTGAACATTGGTTTTATCTGACACCATCACGACGGGTTAAAGCTGTGCGCTACTTTATCACTACTGAAGGCTGGGTTCCGGAGTACACGGGTACGGAAATTCGGATGAAGCCGGTAGTAGCTGTTTGAGAATATCCCAGTTGATAACTTATTTAATATGTCCATTGAAGTTGACTACCGCTTTCCAACCGGTGTTGATGTGGAAAAACAAGCGAAAGTGATTGCTGTTGGGCAAACTGCAGGCACCTGGAATGCTCGTTTTGCCCATCTCGAAAATGTGTTTCGCTCCCATCTTGGTACTGTTGTTCAAGGTGTCATTAACCCTGATGGTTCTGGTTTGGCTACCATCCGTTTTCCCGAAGCTAATGTGGAAAACGATATCCCTACTCTACTAACCATGATTTTTGGCAAATACTCCATGGCAGGACCAGCTAAAGTCATGGCAGTGCGCTTGCCAGAACACTACGGTAGGCATCCCAAATTCGGAATTACCGGAATTCGCGAAAGACTAGGAGTAGTTGACCGTCCCCTGATTATGGCAATTTTTAAGCCAGCCTTGGGACTCTCAGCTGAAGACCATGGAGCGATTTTACAAGAGGTTGCTGGAGCTGGACTTGACATTATTAAAGATGATGAGATTCTGGGGGATTTGGAGATAGCACCAACCCTGAAACGTCTAGAAGTCTGCCGTAAGGTACTCGATGAAATCAAACAGCAAACTGGGCGCACTGTACTCTATGCCGTTAATGTAACTGGTTCGGCTGACAAATTGCTTGATAAAGCTCATACCTTGGTTAAAGAAGGGGCAAATGCCCTGCGGCTGAATGTCTTGACCTACGGTTTCTCTGTCCTAGAAGCCTTAGCTGCTGATCCAGAGATTAATGTGCCAATTTTTGCCCATCCCGCCTTAGCAGGAGCCCTGTGTGGAGCCCCAAACCACGGGATGGCTTACTCAGTGGTTTTGGGAACCCTGATGGCTCATGGTGGGGCAGATGCGGTGCTATATCCCGCCCATTATGGTAGTTTACCCTTTGACCCAGAGGAGGAAAAGCGAATTCGAGATAGTTTGCGATCGCGTAATGTATTTCCTGTACCTTCCGCTGGCATTCATGCTGGGATTGTCCCTAAGGTTGTAGCAGATTACGGACAGGAGGTTATTCTTAATGCTGGAACTGGCATTATGGATCATCCCGATGGTCCTGCTGCTGGCGTTAAAGCATTTTTTGAAGCCCTACATTCCGTGGGATGATTTTTTTGATATACAACAACAGCTATCCCAGCGGTGGAAGAATGGTTAATCTTAGCTCCTCAATCGGAAATGACCAGCAATTACGTTCAGCTATTGATCCAAGACCAACCTTAATTACTGCTGCCAGTCACTTCTATCAATTAGGTTGGATGGTGGGGACAGCGGGTAACCTCTCGGCTAAACAGCCCGATGGCAGCTTCTGGATTACTGCTAGTGGATGCCATAAAGGGCAGCTAGGCAGCAAAGACTTTATTCGCATAGCCGCTGATGGCAGGGTGGTAGAAAAACCATCACCTGAATCTCGTCCTTCAGCTGAAACAAGCATTCATCAAAGTATCTACTCTTTATTCCCAGATGCTAAAGCTTGTTATCATGTTCACACCATTGAGGCGAATTTAGTTTCTGGCTTCACTAAAGAAGATACCCTGCCTTTGCCACCGCTAGAAATGCTTAAGGGATTTGGAGTACGGGAGGAGAACCCCCAAATCACGGTACCAGTATTCGTCAACCATCTAGATGTGTCTCGCATTAGTAGTGAGATATGCGATCGCTTTCAGGCTGCACCCCCATCAGTCAATGTCCTATTAATTCGGAACCACGGTATAACGGTTTGGGCGTCTTCCACCGAACGTGCCCAGATCTACTTGGAGTTAGCTGATTATATTTTTAGATATATGGTAGCTGCTCGACAAATTGAGCTTAGCACTACCTCAATCAAGAATTAACAAATACAATTGCTGAATTGCTTAATCGGAACAATTCAGCAATTATTTAAGGCAATTATTTAACCAGACTTGATTGTAGTCCGTATACTGCGCATCACCAAAATTACTAGGGTAACTATCGTTAGCGGTACGACAAATGTCATCATGATAGTACTAAATCTTGATAAAGCTTGGTGTTGTGTGGCGTTGAGGAATAAATACAAGGTATAGGCACCGTAATAGCTTAAAAAGAGAAATCCCTCCCACCGGGAAATTTGATAGCCAGTAAAGAAAATTGGCAGACAAGCCACCGCTACTGCAATCATTACTGGAATGTCGAAGTTTAGGGCGGGAGTTGACACCTGTACACCATCAGGCACAATCAAGCTACACATCCCCAGCACCAACAGGATATTAAAAATATTGCTGCCAATAGCGTTACCTACAGCAAGATCTCGCTCACCACGGATACTGGCAATAATGGAGGTGGCAATTTCTGGAAGAGAGGTGCCAACAGCGATAATTGTTAAGCCAATAATCAACTCGCTCCAGCCAAACATCTTGGCTAGAGCAATAGCCCCATTAATCAGCCAGCGGGAACCTAGTACTAACATTCCTAAGCCGAAAACAATCAGCCCTAACTGAGTAACTATCTTTTTAAGGCTAGTACGAGACTGGCGAGATTGGGTTTGAGGAGTATCCTGGTCTGGGATTTCCTGATTTTCCTTGCGACTCTGAATAATGGTGAATAAAGTATATGCGATCGCGCCAGCCAACAGGATGCTGCCATCAACTCTACCCAGTTGGCCATCCAAGCTCATAAACAAGAGTAGGAATGATATGCCAATCATCAAAGGTACATCTAATCGTACCAACTGCCGGGATACAACCAAGGGTAACATAGTTGCAGATATGCCTAAGATTAGCAAAATATTGGCAATGTTGCTGCCAACTATGTTACCAAGGGCAATATCCGCTTGTCCGTCATAACTCGACTGCAATGCTACGGCTAATTCTGGGGCACTGGTGCAGTAAGCGACTATAGTCAGCCCGATCACTAAGGGGGAGACACCTGCTACCAACGCCAACTGTGATGCGCCCTTGACCAAGATTTCGGCCCCAAAAACCAAAAGTACAAAGCCAGCAATAAATAAAATGAGAGTGATTATGTTCATTGGCTGTGTGTGAGTAAGTCATTGAGGACGAGTTTACTTCATCAAGCATTAAATTTGCTATAACCTCGACTTAGCCCTGATAATTACCTAGGGTTTATTTAAACCGCAAACACCTCAACGATAACACATATCAAGGGTATTTTTTTCTGTGTTTACCTAGGTTTAGTTTTAGTTATTAACCTAATAATTTATTGGCTAACTGTTTCATATTATTTTTATCAACAAACTCTCTAAAAACAGTTGCTTTAAAGACAGATAGATAAAAGGCGGGATGGTACTGTAGTAGCGGTTCGAGAGTCTACTTGGCTCTTGAATTGGCCTATACAAACATTTCAACTCTACTAGGTGGGCTGCTCAGGATTACCAAAACCTTTGGCTTTCTCCTGAAGCTTGCTCATACTTTTCTCAGTGCCTTCACCTTGCCAAGTCAGAAATGCCCCAAACACACCCTTCTGATTCTTCGACTCCATTGAATCACTGACCAAATAGCTTCCTGTTGGAAACAACAGGGTGCGATGTTTCGTGAGATTATCCTGAACTGCTAGGCGAATGGCGGCTGTGTCATCAGTAATACCATCACCTTTGACACCGTAATCCCGCACATTCACCATGTTCGCATCCAAAGGATAGAGGGGATTCGCTGCTACTGAAGAACTGACCAAGCTGGAAAAGCTAGCAGGTAAGCCGATCACCAATAGTAGGCTGCACAGGTTTAGGGAGAAGAGCATGAGCGTGGCTAGGTGGGGAGGAATTCCTACTAGATTTTTAAGTCTTTGGGATTGGTATTTACGCGGTAGATGTATAAAAAACAACGCTTTGTGGAGCAGTACTGCCAAACCTTTACTGATCATCCAGCGGTACCGGTTCTTAGTTAATCGTGTTTTTAGCATTTTTACCTTACCACTTTCTGTCAAATAAATCACAATTTTTCATCTTTAATTAATTAATTTTTGTTAAATTTAATTCAAGCCAATCTGGCAACAGATCTAAGTACAACTTGGGTTTAATTGAAAATACTGAATGATATCAAGTCCGGTTAATTAGTTTCCCAATAATCCCTGAATTTTTGGTAATGCGTAATGGGGGATGGTTTATCATCAACTAGCAATTACGAATTACTAACTACCAACTAACAATTACTAATTACAAATTACCAATTCACCGCTCAGGAATTATGATAATTAGTCAACCGAATTTGATAGGATACATCGATAGGTTTATTCCTCATAAAATTAATAAAAAAATGATGGATTATAAGTCAAACCTGTTAGTTATTTTGTTGTTAGTGATTTTGGTCTCAACAGTCATATGAAAGTAGCAATTCTTGCCGGGGGTCTCGGTACTCGTCTAGCCGAAGAAACCGACACAAAACCAAAGCCAATGGTAGCAATCGGAGGGCGACCAATCCTCTGGCATATCATGATGCATTATTACCATTATGGCTTCCAAGATTTTGTGATTGCCCTCGGCTATAAGGCAGAAGTCATTAAAAAATACATGGTGGACTATAGTTCACTTAATAGTAACTTAACGGTCAACCTTAACAATGGCAAAGTCATCCAGCACGGTGGTGGAGCACCGGATTGGACAGTTGATTTAATCGATACTGGTATTTACACCAATACAGGCGGTCGGATTAAACGGCTCGCTCCCTATGTAAACAATCAGACATTTATGCTCACTTGGGGAGATGGGGTTTCTGATGTCAATTTAAATGCGCTCCTGGAATTCCATCGTTCCCATGGCAAATTAGCTACCTTAACTGCAGTACGTCCACCTGCACGTTTTGGTTACTTAGAACTAGATGGAAACCAGATTACGGAATTCTCTGAAAAGCCTCAAACCCGAGAAGGCTGGATCAACGGTGCTTTCTTTGTTTTAGAGCCCGGAGTTTTTGATTATATCGACGGTGATGACACCCAGTGGGAAAAAGCACCACTGGAGCGACTCGCTAGAGATGGGCAACTGATCGCTTATCACCACACTTCATTCTGGCAATGCATGGACACCTTACGTGACAAGCGCAGGTTAGAAAGTCTGTGGAACAGTGGCAATGCACCTTGGAAAATTTGGGAGGAAAATAATGCGAGTATTAGTAACTGGTCACAAGGGCTACATCGGCACAGTCATGGTGCCAATGCTACTAGCTCAAGGGTATGATGTATTTGGTCTTGATAGCGACTTATTTGAACAGAGTACCTTTGGTGAAGGAATTCGAAAAATTCCAGAGCTAAAAAAGGATATCCGTGACGTTACGGCAACAGAACTGGAAGGATTTGATGCTCTAATCCACTTAGCAGGGCTTTCCAACGATCCTCTGGGGAATCTCAATCCTGACTTAACCTATGAGATCAATCATGCTGCTTCAGTTCATTTGGCTAAGTTAGCCAAAGCCGCAGGCATCGAGCGCTTCGTATTCTCATCCTCCTGTAGTAACTATGGCGCTGGTGGTGATGATTGGTTGACTGAGGAATCATCCTTCAACCCCGTCACTCCTTACGGCATTTCTAAAGTTCGTGTCGAGCAAGATGTTACTCAGTTAGCGGACGATAACTTTAGTCCTATCTTTCTGCGCAATGCCACGGCTTACGGTGTTTCCCGCCGTCTGCGCTTTGATCTAGTACTCAATAACTTGGTGGCTTGGGCATTTACCACGGGTCAAGTGTATATCAAGAGCGATGGCACCCCTTGGCGTCCCATTGTCCATATTGAAGATATTTCCCAAGCATTTATTGCGGTGTTGGAAGCACCTCGTGAGCTGGTACACAATCAAGGGTTTAATGTCGGACGGAATGAGGACAACTATCGGATTCGAGAGTTAGCGGAAATTGTCAAAGAAACAGTCCCAGGCTGCGAAATTGAATACGCTAAAGATGCTGGACCCGATAAGCGCTGTTATCGCGTTGATTGTAGTAAGATTATTCGGACATTACCCGAATTCAAACCCCAATGGAATGCCCCTCGGGGAGCTCAAGAACTCTACCAGGCTTATCAAACCGTAGGCTTAACCTTGGAAGAGTTTGAGGGACCGAGGTATCAGCGTATCGCTCACATCAAACAATTACTTAGCACTGGAAGATTAGATCAAACCCTGCGTTGGCGTACGGAGCTACCTAGATCTCCTCAAATACAAGCCATGAGTGTTTAGGAGTTGTTGGGTCATTGGTAATCGGTAATCGGTAATCCTACTCTAATTGCCAATTACCAATTACCAAAAGGCCAGAAACACTGGTTGCAGGCACTCTGGAGAATTAGTTAAATTTAACAAACAGTTAACTTGCCTATGGTTCTGGATATTTTTTTTGTTGATGGTTAACAGTTAATTGCCAACCGTTTACAGTCAACAATTAACAGTGATATTATTAAACTAATAATGTATAATTCCATGCCTATTTGTCGTGCTAACAGCACTGATGACTTAGAGTTAATTATTTCCTTCGGTTACACCCCATTAGCTGATGGATTACTTACTAAAGACCAGCTAGATAAACCTGAATATACTGCGCCATTGGATCTGGCGTTTTCTCCTAGCAGTGGTTTAGTCCAAATCACCGAAAGTGTCCCGCCCGAAATCCTATTTTGTCGAGACTACCCCTATTTTTCTTCTGTATCAAAATCGTTACTAAAACACTTTGGAGATAGTGCCAAAGCCATCATTGAATCAAGACAACTCAACAGCAACAGTCTAGTAATTGAAGCAGCTAGTAATGATGGCTATATGCTCAAGAACTTTCTTGAAAAAGGAATTACAGTGCTGGGAATTGACCCAGCCTCTGGACCTGCAGAAGCTGCCCAAAAAGCAGGTATTCCTACTCTTTGTACATTCTTTACGAAAGATTTGGCAATAGAGCTACACTCTGAAGGACGGAAAGCTGATGTTTTTCTTGCTAACAATGTCTTGGCTCATGTGCCAGATCTGAATGGCTTTGTAGCAGGAATTGGGGTTCTGCTGAAAGAGACTGGTGTAGCTGTGATTGAAGTACCCTATGTGGTTGACTTGGTAGATCACTGTGAATTTGACACTATCTACCATCAGCACTTATGCTATTTTTCAGTAACTGCTTTGGATCGGTTGTTTAGGAAACATGGTTTATTCCTAAATGACATCCAACGTACTCCAATCCATGGGGGTTCGTTACGCCTATTTGTGGAGCCTAAGGAACAGGTTAAGGAATCCGTAAAATCTCTATTAGCAGAAGAAGTAGCGCGGGGAGTTGACCGTATTGATTACTACCGTGATTTTGCTAATCGTGTCCAGGAAATTAAGCTTTCTTTACTGGATATCCTCTGGGATTTGAAAAAAAAGGGTAAAAAGGTAGCAGCCTATGGAGCAGCAGCTAAAGCAACTACTCTGCTCAGTTATTTTGGGATTAATAAAACCCTGGTGGATTATGTAGTGGATTTAAATCCATTCAAACATGGTCGCTACATGGGCATTAATCATTTACCGATTTTCCCACCATCAAAACTGTTAGAGGATAAACCAGATTATGTCTTGCTGCTAGCTTGGAATTTTGCTGATGAGATTTTGCAGCAACAGGAAGAGTATCGACAACAAGGAGGTAAATTTATTATTCCGATTCCACAACCAAAGATTGTTTAGAGTTTATGGTTGACGGTCAAGCAAGAGAGTAGGGAGTAGCGATCAGCGCGATCCTCTGAAAGAGCCGCTACGCGATGAAGCGAAGCTTCTGCGCTTGTGCGATTGACCGTTCGCGAAGCGTTGGGCAAAGCCCGAAAGGTCACGCTACGCGATGAAGCGAAGCTTCCGCGCTTGTGCGATTGACCCTAGGTCACGCTACGCGATCGCATAAAAATTAAAACATCCCTAAAACATCCCAGGTTCATTTTTCCAACCACAGATTAATTCTGTCATAACTGCTGCTCGCACACGCTAATAGGGATCTGATTGAGCTCGCTGTTGGAGAAAACGTAAAGTATCTGGGTGATCTTTAGAACTACCATTGGTGAACAGTTAAGATGGTGTGTAATTTGTAACTGATCTAGTTACAAATGCTTACTATCAAGTCAATGCTTTGCTAATTATAGGTTTTGATAACGTTGGTGTTGGCGATCGTAAGCTTGAATTATGGCGTTGCTGATTCTGGGTATGGTTTTGCCCCCCTAGCCCCCCAAGCGAGGGATTGCTCGCTTGGGGGGAACAAAACTATCAAAGTCCCCCAGAATTGGGGGATTTAGGGGGCTTCAATAAAACCAAATGATCGCGCATTCATTCCTTAATTCAGCAACGCCTGAATTATAGCGTTTCTAGGATTTATGAGGTACGCTTCTCAACCTCAAAGTCCCCCTTGATAAGGGGGATTTAGGGGGATATCTTTGTACCTCATGGCATAGAGAATTGCTATATGCGATCGCAAAATAGTAAAGACAAAAAATTTTTTTTTTATTGAGCTTACAGAATCGACTAGTATAGCCAGTCCTAATGACAGCACATTTAAATTATAAAAAAGTCACTCAAAATGATACAACAAGCATTGTCCAAAAATTTTGCTCACACACAACCGATTTCATTATCAGAACATATTTGTCCCAACTGTGGAAACCAAGGATTGTCCTTATTTTATGAAGTACACAACGTACCAGTTCACAGTTGCTTAATGATGTCAACCGAGGAAGAAGCCCTAGACTTCCCTTGCGGTGATGTGGTTTTGGGATTTTGTGAAGATTGCGGCTTCATCACTAATGTTTCCTTTGATCCCAGGTGGTCAGCTTACGCTCCCAATTATGAAGACCAACAGAGTTTTTCCCCAACCTTCAATCAGTTTGCCCTTGATCTAGCCAATCATCTGATCGACAAATACGACCTTCATAACAAAGACATTATAGAGATTGGTTGTAGCAAAGGAGATTTCCTCTTGCTGCTGTGCGAATTAGGTAACAATCGCGGTGTTGGTATTGACCCGTCTGCTGTAGTAGGACGAGTCCATAGTGAAGCCGCTGACCGGGTCACCTTTATTCAAGACTATTACTCAGAGCGCTATGCTGAGTATGTAGGTGATTTTATCTGTTGTCGCCATACCCTGGAGCATATTTATCCTACTGCTGAGTTTATTAGTACCGTGCGCCGCTCCATTGGCGATCGCCTCAATACTGTTGTGGTCTTTGAGATCCCGGATACCATACGAGTACTGAAAGACTTAGCCTTTGAAGACATTTACTACGAACACTGCTCCTATTTTACCCCTGGATCCCTAGCGCGATTATTCCGCAACTGTGGTTTTGAAGTGACTGACCTGTATCGAGCTTATGGTGAACAATATTTGTTAATTGAAACCCGACCTGTCACCATTCCATCTGAGAAAGTACATCCTCTGGAAGAGAGTCTTGAGGAAGTTACTCAGCATGTCAAAAACTTCACCAATGAGATTAGCAAGAAGCTGGAGAATTGGAAGCAGCACTTAGAGCAGATACATGCTCAAGGCAAGCGTGTTGTAGTTTGGGGTTCGGGTTCCAAGTGTGTGGCTTTTCTAACCACTCTTGATACCACAGACAAAATTGAATACGTGGTAGACATTAATCCCCATCGTCATGGGAAATTTATCCCTGGTGTTGGTAAAAAAATTATGGCACCAGAGTTTTTGAAGCAATACAAACCCGATCAGGTGATTGTCATGAATTCCATATATTGTGATGAAATTCAGCAAATGTTGGATAAGATGGGAGTAACTACAGAGGTTATATCTCTATAAATATCAGTCATTAGTTATGAGGTAAGCATTCAGCTGTCAGCTATCAGCTGATAGCTGATACGCAACACGCTGATAGCTGAATACTTACATACGTTAAGCAAATATTTTTATGTTAAAAATGTTCAAATGAGTGCTGATCAACCCCGCTTAAGCATTGGATTACCAGTCTACAACGGCGAAGAATTCCTCAGAGAAGCATTAGATTCAATTTTGGCTCAGACCTTTGAGGATTTCGAGTTGATCATTTCAGATAACTGCTCGACTGACGCAACTGAGGAGATTTGCCGGGGAGCATCCCATTTTTGCCCATAACACTTTCAATTATGTTTTTAAACCCTAGTACTCTCGTTAGTTTGAGCCATGGATTTGCCAAATTGGGATGCTCCCATTTGCCGGGAGTATCAGGCTAAAGACAAACAGAAAGCACCCAGCAAAGTTTAGCAATAACGGAAGGCTTGCATACTTGCAGGTAAAAGAGTGTTTGTCATTTGTGATTTTTTCTTTTTTGGTCGCCCCTTCAGGCCAAAATGGCAAATATTATAATAGGTTTTCTGGTACAAAAAAGTATGGAAAGTGAATAGGCTTACCCAAACTTTTTGAGGATTAATTAATTGTTTATAGCGGTTTATACTCCAATGAGCTAGACCAGAAGTCTCAATTAACAAGCTTTTCAGCTTTAAGGTGTACCTCACCATACAAAAAAATATATTACCCCTTATTATCCCTTTCTAAGGGATACGGTTAACTTATAACTTTTAACATTCAACATTCAACATTCAACATTCAACATTCAACTTTAAAAATTAACCTGAATAATTTCAGTAATAAAAATAACCATGTACGACTTGGCGATTATTGGAGGAGGAATCATTGGCTTATCCACAGCCATGGCATTGGGTCAACGTTATCCAGATGCCAAAATTATGGTACTGGAAAAAGAGAGCAGTTGGGCTGCTCACCAAACTGGCAATAACAGTGGTGTAATTCATTCTGGAATCTACTACAAACCAGGGAGTTTCAAGGCTAGGTTTTGTTATGAAGGAAACCGCTCGATGGTGGCATTCTGCCAAAAGCATGGCATTGATTATGACATCTGTGGCAAAGTGATTGTAGCAACTGAACCAGAAGAAATACCATTACTGGATACTCTTTACCAAAGGGGTTTGGAAAATGGTATAGAGATTGCCAAGATTACTGGTGAAGAGGTTAAGGAAATTGAACCCCATGTCCGTTGTTTAGCTGGAATTCGAGTTTATTCGACTGGGATTGTAAACTACAAGCAGGTCTGTGAAAAATACGTTGAACTGGTGAGTGTCCAGGGAGGGGATTTACGTCTCAATAGTAAGGTTGAAAAAATCCTGGAAACTGGGGATGGTTTAGTACTGGAAACCAACAATGGTAACTATCCCACTCGCTTTGTAATCAACTGTGCTGGACTACATAGCGATCGCATTGCTAAGTTGGGTGATGCTGAGCCTCCAGCTAAAATCGTTCCTTTCCGGGGTGAGTACTATGAACTCAAGCCAGAGAAACGCTACCTAGTCAAGCACCTAATTTATCCAGTTCCTAATCCGAATTTTCCTTTCCTAGGGGTTCATTTCACCCGCATGATTGATGGCAGTGTCCATGCTGGACCCAATGCTGTACTTAGTTTCAAGCGGGAAGGCTATCGAAAGACTGATTTTGACTTGCGAGATTTTGTGGAGGTCATGAGCTATCCCGGTTTCTGGAAACTAGCTGTCAAACATGGAGACGCAGGAATTCAGGAAATCATCCGCTCCTTCAGTAAAGCTGCCTTTGTTAAGAGTTTGCAACGGCTGATTCCTGAAATCCAAGCAGATGACTTAGTTCCCACCCATGCTGGGGTCAGAGCTCAAGCCTTGAAAAATGATGGCAAGCTGGTGGATGATTTTTTAATTGTCAATAGTCCTAAAGCAATGCATGTTTGTAACGCTCCCTCTCCTGGTGCGACGGCTTCTTTGGAGATTGGTAATGCGATCGCTAGTGAAATCCCGACACTGAAAACTCTCGAAAGGATGATCTGACCCAAGTTTCCTTAAAAGCTATCAGCCGTCAGCTATCAGCTGACGGCTGATAGCTGATTATTTGTACTTTCCCTGTACTAGTCTAATGGAGTTAAAACGTGAAATGAACACGTTATCTAACCACAACTGTCCTGTATGTGCCTCTGCCGATTTAGAGGTGTTTTTTGAGATGTTGGCGGTGCCAGTGTACTGTAATCTGCTGTGGCGATCGCGTCAAACTGCTCAAAACTGTTCCAAGGGAGATATCAAACTAGGCTTCTGTCCTAGCTGTGGTTTTATTAGCAACCTAGCCTTTGACCCTACTAAATTAGGTTATTCCCAGGACTATGAAAATTCCTTACACTACTCTGCTCGATTTCAGGACTATGCCCAATCCCTTGCCGCTGGATTGCTGAAGCGCCACAATCTCTACAATAAAGAAATTATTGAAATTGGTTGTGGCAAAGGGGATTTTCTCCTTTGCCTGTGTGAACTAGGTAATAACCGAGGAGTAGGTTTTGACCCGAGCTATGTTCCTAGGTCAGAGCATCAACAACTCCAGACTCAAGTCAAGTTTGTTCAAGATTTCTATTCACAGCTCTACCAAGAGTATCAAGCGGATCTAATTTGTTGTCGGCACACCCTAGAACACATTTCCAATCCCGCAGATTTGCTCAAGCCACTACGACAGGCGATCGGTTCTCGCCTTAATACCATTGTTTTCTTTGAAGTCCCCAACGCCTTAGATACCTTTCGCCATCTAGCGGTGTGGGACATTATCTATGAACACTGCTGCTATTTCGCCCCCTCTTCTCTAGGGCAAGCTTTTGTCAATGCTGGGTTTCAAGTTAGTGAAATCAAGGAGGCGTTTGGTGGTCAGTTCCTTTGCCTGGAAGCAAAGCCAGTCCATGGGGAAATCCCGAACAGCTATGGAAAACCGGATGAAATCGAGGTATTGGCTCGCGATATTGCCAGCTTTACCGCTAGGTTTCAGGAGAAGTTAGAAAGCTGGCAGCACAAACTGACAACCATCGCTCAAACTGGGAAAAAAGCCGTAGCATGGGGTGCTGGCTCGAAAGGGGTTACTTTTTTGAATCTGCTCAAGTGCCAAGATGTGATTGATTACATCGTAGATCTCAATCCCCGCAAACAGGGGAAGTACGTTGCTGGAACGGGACAGGAAATTGTTCCACCAGAGTTTCTCCAGGATTACCAACCTGATCTGGTTATTGTGATGAACCCTATCTATGAAGAGGAGATTCGACAGTTATGCAAAAATCTAGGTGTGAACTACCCCGACCTACTTCTTTGAGGTCGGGGCTTCCAGCTTGGCCTTTGGCCACGCTACGCGAACACGGAAGAATGCCTCAATTTGGACGGACGTCCGCGTCTTGGTCTTACTTCTTCTCCACTGGCGTTTACCTCCCCTGTCCCAGAGGAGGATAGCACTCTGATCCCTTCTGCTCTAATATTTTTAGCTGCATTACCATCTCTATCGTGGTGAGTTCCACAACTTGGACAAACCCAAGTCCTTACGTCTAGCGGCAACTCCTTGATGCGGTAATGACAATTAGAGCAGGTCTTGGAGCTGGGGAACCACCTGTTTATCTCAACCAACACTTTTCCTTCTTTTTCACATTTATAGGAAAGAAAGTTGACAAAAGTTCCCCAACCTAGATCAGAAATTGCTTTAGCTAGTTTATGGTTACGTTCGCGTAGCGTGCGCGTAGCGCTTACCATGCCCTTGACATTTAGATTTTCGACTACCACTACTTGGTTGTTGTCAACTATCTTTCTAGATAGCTTATGGAGGTAGTCTTGACGGACATTTCCAATCTGTTCGTATACCTTAGCTAAAATCTTTCTGGCTTTTATGCGCCTGTTACTACCCTTTTTCTTACGGGCAGCAATACGTTGCTTTTTAGCTAGTTTCTTTTCGTATTTAGCTAGGTGTTTTGGATTGCTAAACTTAGAAGTCTTTTCTCCATCATAGGTAATCGCAAAATCCTTAATGCCCAAGTCAATACCGATTACCTTCCCATCTGTAGATGGCTTGGCATCACCCAACTCATACTCCATTAGCACAGAAGCATAGTACTTCCCAGAAGGAGTCTTGCTAACCGTTACAGTTTTGATTTCCCCATCTAGTGGTCGGTGAATTACTGCTTTAACAACTCCCAACTTTCCAGGAAATTTAAGACAGTCGCCCACTTGTTTGACTTTTTGGGGGTACTGGATTGACTGACGGTGATGATATGACTTGAATCTAGGATATTTCGCTCTACCTTGGCCGTAGGCCACGCTACGCGAACAAAAAAGTTTTGATATGCACGACTGAGATTGAGACTCACAGATTGTAAAACCTGAGAGTAGCAATCTTTTAGCCATTCAGTTTCTTTCTCTTTTTTGAGTTTCGGCAGCATAGAGTTAAGTGCAGATTGTTTCAAGCCTTTGCCAGTTTCCTTGTAGGTTTCTATACACTGATTTAGTGCATAGTTCCACCACCAGCGAGCACACCCAAAATGTTGGGCTAATATATGAACCTGTTCTTGAGTGGGATAAATCCTGAGTTTGACGGCTTTATGTTTCACTGCGCTAACCTCTTTTATCGACCTTTGTTACTATTATATATATATCACAGTAACATGTCAAGCTAATTGAGGGGACGAAATTCCCCATCCCTGCGACGGGTGGGGAATTTCGTCCCCTCAAACTCCCCTACTCGTTAACTCCTGAGTTAATTTGTGTTTGATTGTTTTTGACTGTTGGCTTTAGTGATATCAAGTCCGATTGGAAACCCATCATCAAGAAGATTGATGGGGAGATTTTCAAATGGCTCCGAGAAGTCAACCACCGCCAACAATCGTGACAATTTCGAGCTGGTCTCCCTCCTGCATTTGAGTCTGGTTCCAAAACTGCCGATGGAGAATTTCACCATTATATTCTACTGCCACCAGGCGCGGATTTAAGCCTAGCTGTTCTAATAGCTGGGGTAGTTTAGTGTCACAAGAGCAGGTACGGGATTCACCATTAA
The DNA here is from genome assembly GCF_010692525.1 of Moorena sp. SIO3B2. Taxonomy (NCBI): domain Bacteria; kingdom Bacillati; phylum Cyanobacteriota; class Cyanophyceae; order Coleofasciculales; family Coleofasciculaceae; genus Moorena; species Moorena sp. SIO3B2. The sequence continues at coordinate 98,751 of NZ_JAAHHE010000023.1, read as the reverse complement.
CTTCAAGGGTAATTTGAGTTGTGTTGTTAGACATCATCAGCTAATATTCACCACCAAGCTATTAAAAATTAGTAACCATTACTTATTACCTAACATGTCTAACTATTATCAAGTTTTCTGACATTAGGGTTTAGAAACCCCAGCTTCAAGAGATCGAAGAGTGTGCTCTCGTTTGAGCTGGGACAGGAAATATTGAGTCACTAGAGTTGGTTGTTCCGCCTCCATGATCCCCCGGACAACTGCCACTCGTTGAGCTCCGGCATCCAAGACATAGTTTAAATTGTTTGGATCAATTCCCCCAATTGCAAACCATGGAATTGTAGCATGCTCTTTAGCATACTTGACATAATCCAAACCAGCTGCTGGCTTACTCGGTTTAGTAGGGGTTTCATAGACCGGTCCAACACCAATATAATCTGCTCCTTCAGCAATTGCCCGGTGTAGTTCATCAGGGTTAGTAGTCGAGCAACCAATGATACGCTGGGAGCCGAGTAGCTGCCGTGCTAAGGAAATTGGTACATCTTGTTGTCCGATATGAACTCCATCAGCCTCCACTGCTAGAGCTAAATCTACCCGGTCATTCATAATAAACAAAGCACCGTAGTGATGGCACAGCTGGCACAGTTTCTGAGCATCGGCAAGTCTGTCCCCATCATCTGCTTGTTTTTCCCGGTACTGTACTAAGGTTAGTCCACCTTGGAGGGCAGCCTCTACTTTGGCAAACCACTGGTCTGACAAGGATGTAATCAAGTAGAGATGCGATCGCTCCAGCAACTGATGACGCTGATATCCCAGTAAATGGCTTTCCAGGCTGTAAACCCGATAGCGCATCTGCTTAAAGGCTATACCCATCTGAGCATCGTATAGTTTACCATATTCTTCCAACACCCGTAGTGCTTCTTGAACCCGACACAAATTAGCCTGTAAAAGCTGCTGAATGCTCGAACGTCGTTCTTCCTGGGGATGAGTTAGTCCAGTCCCTGGATCCCCTGAGGTATCTCGGAAGATCCTGATTTCTGAGCTGTGCCAACGGGCTAATTCCTGGCGCATTTCCTTGCACTCCCCAGCCATCTGGGCGCTGTTGAGACCAAAGCGGCACCACTCCTCAATAATTCGCAAGCCTTCTCTAGCTCGGTCTAAATTTGCATCCAAAATTCGGCAGATCGCCGATTTTTGACCCATAATGCCGCTGTGTTGGTCATCCATTACTAACTACTCCATTATTCTCTATCCTAACAGTGGATGGAAAGCTTGTTTATCCGGTCAGTAACATTTAGCAACGGACACATTTCAAGTGATAAATGATTACAAATAGATTACAAATATCCTAGTTTATGGATACGATCAAGCTTGACATTCAACTCAACTCTTATGTCAAATTCCATGAACATTGGACCAAAGGAGAACAGCCATGAGTTTGATCAGAATTCACACCATAGAATTAACTATTTCCAATCCCGTAGCGTGGCCGAAGGCCAATCATTCCCACTGCCATCACCAACATCAGCCTAGAGGCTTTGATCTTGGGTTACCAGTGACAACGATTTTGCTGGGATTAACCTTTAGCATCTTCAGCCAAGCTATCCCTTCAACAATGGTGCCACTAGGATTAGGAGGAACCACGGCTTTAGCCCAATCAACTCAGGATGATCGGGCAAGAAACCTGGATCTTACCATAGAAAGAAAATTTTTGTTTGTAAACCCAGTTACCGGAAACGACAGTAGTGGTGATGGCACCCAGGATTCACCGTTGAAAACTATCACTCAGGCGCTACAAGCTGCCCAGGCCAATACTGTGATTGTACTCTCTAGCGGTATCTACAGCAGTGACATGGGTGAAACCTTCCCCCTACTTCTGAAACCCGGTATCAAGCTACAGGGCAACCCCCGCACTAGAGGTCACGATGTGGTGATTCGCGGCGGTGGTACCTTTGTTAGTGCCACGGCTGCTAGTCACGATGTCCTAATCGTAGGTGCTGACCAAACGATTATTTCTGGCGTGACCCTTAACAATACTAATCCAGAAGGTTATGGTTTGTGGCTGGAAGTCGGTTCGGTTTTAGTGGAAGACAATACCTTAACTGGGAATACCAAAAGTGGGATTGCTGTGGAGGGAAATAGTACACCAACAATTCGCAGTAACTACTTCTACAACAATAAAGGCAATGGGCTCAGTATTTACGGAACCTCAAACACTCAAGTGGATGACAATGTATTTGAAAATAATGACTTAGGAATTCTGATTGCCGAAAACGTTGCACCCCATATCGTTAATAATCGCATCACTGGCAATAAAAATGGGGTAGTGGTTGAAACCAATGCTCAACCATTTTTCCAGAATAACCTCATTGAAAATTCCCAACTGGATGGATTAGTCCTCAAGGTCGGAGCTAATCCGGATTGGGGAAATTCACCAGAATCAACAAACAATACATTAAACAATAAATTAAACAATACATTTCGAGGCAATGGGCGGTTTGACATTAACAATCAGGAGTCTGAGCCTACTGTGATTGCTTTTGGTAATCAGCTAGGGCAGGAAACTAAAAGTGAGGTTAATTCAGTAAAAACTGAAAACGATATCATTCAAAAGTCGGAGGTTGAAACACCAGCTTTTAGTAAACCAGCTGTTAGTAAACCAGCCAGTACACCTGATGCTTCTGATAACCAAGCCGTTGTCATGGCAGAAAACTCTAATAACTCACAGAAGACTAAGCCTAATTCTCAGGAGAATCCAACCACCCCCAGCCAAGTCGTCCCATCCCAACCACCTGCCGAGAAGGAACCTACAAAGGAACCGACATCTGCTCAGGTCTCAGCAGCTTCATTTCCCGTTCCATCGAGTTTGGAGTCTCAGGCATCTACCTCGACTGATAACATCAGCAAAGACGCAGCACTAAATAATTCTGCAAGTACTGAATCTTCTAGACCAGCAGCAAGGTCCCAAACTCAGAGTCAGGAAACCTCTCAAACCCAACAGCCTTCTGATGCTAGGACTCAACGTTCACATTCTCAACCCCTGACACCCCTAACTCTGAAAGTTATTCAAAATCAGGAGCAGTCATCTTTTGAGGAACCAACATCTTCACCTAAACCAGGAGAGGATTCTAGCAGTTTTACTACAGCTTCACCGTCACAGGAAGTGATTGATGCGTCAAGTGACAGGTCAAAACCAACACCGGCAGCAGCCTCGACTGAGGAGGTTAACGTTATGATGTCAATGTCTAGTCAGATCAGTACACCGGTTAATCAAAATACTAGTAATCAAGATACTAGTGCTAGCTCCAATTCAGGTAGCTCAATTCCAGTGTTTTCTACAAGTACCCAATCAAACTCGGAACAAAGGGGACCTCAAGAGAATAATCCTACTTCAGCTCTACCCAGTCAGGGTTACCGGATTTTGGTAAATGCTGAGAGTGAGCAGCAACAAGATTTAATGCGATCGCTAATTCCCGATTCTTTCCTGACCTCCTTTGAAGGAAGAACTGTGATGCAAGCCGGATTGTTCACAACCCTCGAAAATATTGATCGGGTGCTGAAATTACTCAGTAGTTATGGTTTGAGCACCACTATTGTGCCTCTGAATTACTGATCAAACCAGGGAACAGGGGTAAGTTATCAGCTATCAGCACCTCAAGTATCAGCCTATGGACTACTTGAGGTGCTAGTTGAGGTGCTATCAGCCAAAGGCCAAGGCCAAGGGTAAATCCCCAGACTTTGAATTTTATTTTAAGCTGACGGCTGACAGCACCTCAACTAGCGTGAGCCATTCGCGTAGCGTGGCCATAGGCCAAGGCTCACGGCTGAATGCTTACGAACTGGGAATGGGGAACATTAAACAGCAATGGTTTGACCAACTACAAGGGAACTTAACACAGTCGGAATTTTCAACACTATGGGACTTGTTTCAACAGGTATATTAACTACAGTCATAGTTATTTGAGGTGTTTTGCCCAATTAATGTTTTATAATGTTTTTTATAATGTTTTTTCTATTTTAAAGGGATTCCACAGAAGTTAGGATATTGAGCATCTCTGTTCACTATCTATTGAATATAATAAATTCCCGGAGCAATTCTAAAAGCTCTGATGAAATCTCATGACCCATATCTAATTCTCTGTACTGCACTGCTGCTCCCAAGTTGAGCAAATAATCTCGTAACCGGTTAGCAGCAGTTAAAGGAACAACCGTATCTTGTCTACCATGAACAATTAGAATGGACGGCAAGGATGAATCAACCTTTTGAGGGGTTCGATGCATATAGCCACTCAATAAGGCTAAACCTGCCAGGGGTAAGGTTAACCCTACATCTAGAGCCATTGCCCCACCTTGAGAAAAGCCACACAAAATTGTCGAGGACAGGGGAATACCTGTAAAACCTTGGAGAGAATGGAGCCAGTAGTTCAAGCGCTCTTCGCTTTCTTCTAATCTCCGATAGTCGTCTCTTGACAAGTCGTACCACATTCTGCCACCAGTTACCTGAGGGTGACTAAAAGGAGCATCGGGAATTAAAAATTGGGTGTTGGGCAAGTTTAACAATGGCACTAGAGATGCCACAGCTTGAGCATTAGCACCCCAACCGTGTAAAGCTACGACCAATCGTGCTGGTAGTTGACCGTTTGCTGGTGGAATTGAAATCGCTTCGAGAGACAGGCCTCTTACTCCTGAAGAACACAAGTGATCAGGATTCCAGATAGATGGGCTGAACTAGCGCACATTGAAGCTCTCCCCTAGGGAGTAGGTTTGAGGACTTAATCGGGGCTGCAACGCCACATCAGCCGAATAGCTAACTTACTTTATGCCGCGCTTTTCTAGTTTCAGCCCAAGATATCTGTTAATCTGAGCATAATATCACCAATCTGCTACATTTGTAAAGCTGTCGTGCTTTAGGATAATGTGGCGAT
>NZ_JAAHHE010000023.1:0-93823 GCF_010692525.1 Moorena sp. SIO3B2 | reverse complement strand
CGCTATCAATAGTAATGGCTCCCTCATTCTTGAACTTGCTGAGCAGTCGGGTAACTGTAACCCGCGTCGTTCCAATCCCATTAGCTAAATCCTGATGAGTAAGACGCATTCCAATCCGAATACCCTCTGCTACTGGCTCACCAACTTCCCGTTTTAACAGCAATAGTAAATGTTGTAAGCGTACCTCAACCCGGCGCTGACCCGAGATTGCTAACAGGATCTCTGTCTGTCGCATCCGACGCACTAGTTGGGGTAAAATAGTTTGGGCTATATAGGGAGAATTGTTGATTTCGGCTAAAGAATACCATTTGAGACGGACATCAGTTAGGGCGATTGCCTGATAACTTGACAGCACAGAAAACCAATTGCCAAAGAATGCAGAAGACTCTGCCCAACCCAACCATATCTCCTCCCCTTCTGGGGAAAGGGTACTCAGCTGGACTCGGCCTTCGTCTACCTCCCAAACACCCTGTGCTACTAGAGGGATATGCTCACCCCTAGCGTAGAAATGCAATCGGCGTTTAACCTTTGGCTCTTGCTGCTTTCTCTGTAGAATTGCTCTCGAAAATTGGTGCATAGGGGCAACTCTGGTGGATACTTTCCCTACCTTAAGGCAATAAGGTAAAGGGTCGGTAATCAAGAGATTAAGCCATTACACAGAGGAACAAGATCGATGTTACCTCTGAGTCATTGTCCTTAACCTGCCTACCACTAAAATGCCCTTTATAAAATTAATTATGTAAGTATGACGTAGAAGTATGAGCTATGAATGATCAAGGATGAAGTATGAAGATCGATGTCACAGATGAGTCATTGTCCCTATCTCCCCTACCGCTAAAACGCCCTTTATTAATGGTTGGTCACGGCACTAGAGACCCCGATGGGCGTCAGACTTTCCTTGATTTTGCCCACACCTATCAAACCTTGAACCGTTCTCGGCCAGTAGTGCCTTGTTTTTTGGAACTGACTGGTCCAACTATTCAACAAGGAGTAGAGAGTTGTGTCCAGCAGGGTTATACAGAATTGACTGTATTACCGATTTTACTGTTTGCAGCTCGCCACAATAAATTTGATGTTACTAACGAGTTAGACCGGGCAAGGGCAAAATATCCCCAAGTCAAATTTCACTACGGGCGTCATTTTGGAATTACTACGGGAATTCTGGATTTATGGCGGCAACGGCTTGCCAAACTTGACCAACCCCAACCAGAGTTACCCGTTAGCCAGTTGAACGGTGAACGTTCCCATCTAGAACCTTCAACACAACAACCTCTAGCCTTAAAAAAGGACACAGTACTTCTATTTGTTGGTCGTGGCTCCAGTGACCCTGATGCTAATGGTGATGTTTACAAAATGGCTCGCATGCTCTGGGAAGGCAGTGGCTATAAAACTGTGGAAACCTGCTTTATTGGCATTACCCATCCTCGGTTAGAAGAAGGCTTCCGTCGCGCCCGACTCTACCAACCTAAGCATATTATAGTACTTCCTTACTTCCTATTTACCGGGGCTTTAGTAAAAAAGATTTTTGATATCACAGCTCAGCAGCAGAAACTTTATCCAGAGATTCCCTTGACCTGTTTACCAGAAATGGGAATTCAGCCTCAGCTGCTATCTGTGCTCAGGGACCGAGAAATCGAGGCTCAGTTGGGGCAAGTGCAGATGAATTGTGAGATGTGTAAGTTCCGCCTAGCAGCGATTGGTAATGGTGCTGACAACGGACACTCCCACCACCATCACCACGGGCATCACCACCACCACCACTCTCACCAGCATAATCACAATACTCCAGACCCCTATCAAGATTTGGAAAAATACCACCAGCGTATTTGGCAAGCACCCTAGGCTTAACAGGTTGAACGCGATCGCGTGGCCTTTTGGCCAAGGTTAACAGGTTGGCTGGTTGAAGGTTGAAGGTTGGCTGGTTGAAGGTTGAAGGTTGGCTGGTTGAAGGTTGACAGGTTTAAGGTTAACAGCTTGAAGGTTAACAGCTTGAAGGTTAATCCAGACAACCTCCAACCTATACTACAAGGGACGCCTGGGCAAGAACAACATTCAACCAAAGAACCTACCCTACACCGAACGCCAAAGGCGAACAACCCCATAACCTTCAACCTTCAACCCCATAACCTTCAACCTTCAACCTTCAACCTTCAACCTTCAACCTTTAACCCCATAACCTTGGCCAATAGGCCACGCTTCGCGAACAACCTTCAACCCCATAACCTTTTTTGACTGACCAATGTCTCAAGACTTTAACGTTGGCGATCGCGTAAGAGTAATTACATTACCACGCTACGTCAAAACTGCTGAACCAATGCCCATGTTACGACCTCCTGATGTGATTAAAGTTGGGGAAGAGGGAGTAATCCTCGACCGACGTCCAGGAGGATACTGGGGTGTTCGCTTTTCTAGAGGAGCATTTCTGATCGATAGTCAGTACATTGAGTTAGTTCAGGAGGAAAATCCAAACCCCTAAATGCTAATCGCTTTTTCCTGCTGATGTGCTTCTGCCCATGTACCTTATTTACAAGATGAGCTTAATATTATCCATAGCGATTACAATTTTGCAGTCTGAACGTGACTTGGGAGATAGATGTGTACAGCTTCCTACAGTCCCTCGGAATTGCCAACCCTAGGGGAAGTGGCTGGCTGGCAGTCATATTAACTTTCGGATTGGCATGGGCAGTGACTAGATGCTTGATGCCAACTTTACGCTCATTTGCCTTGGAGGTTGGTTGGGCTGACCAACCCAATGCTCGGCGGCTTAACCAAGAACCCTTACCCAATGCAGGAGGCTTAGCTATCTATACCGGAGTCGTAGCTGCACTGGTACTAGCTACTCTCCTTAGACCGATTGTCATCGAAGGGGTGTTAGCTCAAGTGCTGACTATTCTCCTGGGGGGCTCGGTTCTGGTACTGGTAGGTTTTATTGATGATCAATTTGGTTTGCCTGCCTATGTACGCTTGTCGGTTCAAATTATTGCTGCCCTGTTGTTAGTGGCTAGTGGTGCAGGGATTAAAGCCACCTTCGGGACTCCGATTGATGTCCAACTCTCCATGTTACTTACGGTTCTATGGGTTGTGGGTATTACTAATGCCATTAACCTTATGGATGGGATGGATGGTTTAGCAGCAGGGGTCAGCTTTATTACTGCTATGAGCCTGTTAGCGGTTTCAGCTCAGTTTCCCAGTCGTGCCGCAGCAACATTGCTTCTGGCAGCCCTAGGGGGGTCAGCTCTTGGCTTTTTGCGCCATAACTTCCATCCTTCCCACATTATTATGGGAGATGCAGGTGCGTACTTTTTCGGGTATGTACTAGCTGCCAGCAGCATTTTAGGGTCTTTAAAAGTGACTACGGTATTTGCCCTAGTCCCTCCAGTAGTGTTTTTGCTATTGCCAGTTCTAGATACTACTCAGGTATTTGTGCGACGGTTGATCAATGGTAAAAACCCTCTAACTACCCCAGGTAAAGACCACCTACATCACCGCTTGTTAGCCTTTGGTTTTTCCCAGCGCTATGTTGCCCTTATCCTTTGGGGCATTACCTTAGTGTCTAACTGGCTAGCGATGAAACTACAAGATATGACTCCTAGGGTGATCTATGCCACGACAGGGGGTATCATTTTGCTGTTAGGCATTACTGTTTTGCAAAGAATTAGAGCGAAATGAAGCGTTGCCCAATTGTGGAATGATTCAGGGTAATCGGTAATTGGTCATGGGTCATGGGTAATTGGTAACTGACCCAACTCTACTTGGTATCCCAAACGATAGTCAGCAATGCCCTGGTCAGTGCTGGCAAGAGCAGCATGTGCGTAGGGCGTAAGCTGACTACTCTTGCTCTGGAATTGAACGGACAATCAGCCCGCATTCCACCATCTTCGCGATAGCAAGTGGTGGTTAGGGCGCAAGGGAAGTGGGTTGGCATTTGTGGTATAATTTGCTTAACTACTTTGGCACTATTACCCTCCAGACCAAGAAAGCTGGGAATTAAGGGTAGATATAAGACCGATGTAGCCAAGTTCGTAACTCTTAAGTCTTGGTGTCGCCCGATTAGAAAAGTAGGGAGCTTGCGCCAAATAACGATACATAACCAAATACAGAATTTGTTTCTATAGGCTCTAGCCGGAAATGAGAACGAGGTTCAGTATGGCAAAAGTCCCTGCTGTTCACCGAGAAGCGCGGTTTCCGAGTATACGGGTAGCTGTCTCTATCGAGAAGAGTGTCCTACTTGGATACCACCACCTCGCCCTTAGGCAGGTGGTGGTGCTTCATATATTAAGATATATTAAATTGTCAATTAAATTGACATATTATACGAGACCGCTGCTAAAATAAATTGGGGGTCAGACCCTACATAATTTAATTGGGATTAAATGATATAATATGCATTTTATTATTATATCCCGATTAAATCACCTGCTTTGAGGCGATTTGCTAGCAACAAAGCCGCCCTCTTCAGTAAGCAGCAAGACTACCGCAATTTAACAGATCACTTATTGATGCAAAGCGCGAGTAGGGGTTTCTCCCAAGACCGCTTAGGTGCCCTTGACCCGTAATTAAATTCGCCACGGGTCGCACCTCTGCATCGCTTTACCCAATTTCTTGCTTGCAGCGGTTAAAGATGACCAATTACCCCTTAATTAATCTCTTACTACCAGCTGTAGTTATCTCCAGCACGATATTTTCTAGTTTGACCTTACCGTTTGTTTTCAACAAATCAAAACCAATCGTTGTTGAAGTTAAACCGTTTTTCAACGTCGAACTTAAACCTATCTTCCATGAAGACCATAAGGATTTAGCAATTCCTTATCTTGGCGTTGCCATCCTAGTGAGTGTGTTAGCTGGTCTTGGCACTGTTGAAGTGGGAAGGCAATGGCAAAAATACCAAGCATCAGTCAGAGAAAACAACAGACAACTCCTCCAGCAGATCCAATCCCTCAACCAAGCCGAATCCGAACCAGAGGATGAACCAGATGTTCCAGAATACCAACCAGATGTTTCAGCAATAGCTCTTACCCAGACCGATGATTGGGTCAGAGGTCGAGCACTAACTCCTCCTAACACTCAATCGTTTGCTGTTGAACAACCCTATGGTGTTGTTGCAACCAATAAAGTTATTCAGTTTAAACGGAATAGAGTAGCTCAAACTAGAGGGATGGCTGTAAATGCCAACCAACTCAAGTTTTACCCTGAATCCCAAAACAATAATTCAGTTCAACTCGGAGCTTCCCCTGTTCCTGCTCTTGCTCTCCTTCAGGATTTGGAATTATCCTCCAGTCATATTATTAAATCCCGTCAGGATTACCAAATCTGCTGGATTAACGTACCTCATTTAAGCAGACGCTTATTAGCCATTAACGTTGATGGTCAATACTACAGTTTTTTACGATTAGAAAAAACCCAAGAACAACTGATCGCTATCTTGTCTAAGGTAGCTGATCAGCTGGATAAAATAGTAATTACTCATATCGATAAAGGCTATGTAATTTGGAATTGGGAACAGGAGGTATTATCTAATAATTAATTTGGAATATTTTTAAATTTAAACTATCGTAAACAATATGAATACTGAGGACATTCAGTCACAATATTCTCTTGGGGAAAGAGATTTTAGTGGAGCTGACTTAAGTCAAGTCAACCTCAGCCAGGTAAATCTGGAACGGGTAGTTTTATGGCGAGCCGACCTGAGTCAAGCAATTCTTACTGGCACTAATCTCAGTAGCGCTGATCTCTGGGGAGCTAATTTGAGGGAAGCCGACTTAAGTCAAGCTGTTCTATGTGGTGCTAATCTGGGTCAGGCAGACTTGAGCGAAGCTATTCTACACTTAACTAACCTCCATACTACACTATACAATTTTTCCACTCAGTTTCCGCCAAATTTCGACCCTACCAAGGCAGGAGCTTATTTAATTGCCCCCGAGGCTTTACTAACAGAAGCTAAATTGAGTGGGGTAGATCTCAGTGATACCAATTTAAGCGGTGCGAATTTGACTAGAGCTGACCTGTGGAAAACTAACCTCAAAGGCGCTGATCTCAAACAAGCTAATCTAACCCGTGCTTGCTTGATTGGGGCTGACTTACAGGATGTTGACCTAACAGGAGCTAATTTGAGCCGCTCCAATCTGATGGGGGCAAACCTGAAGGGTGCTAAGCTTCTAAATGCAACCCTGAGCGGTATACTCTACGACGAAACCACTCAGTTTCCTGAAGATTTTGACCCAGTGAAGGCAGGAGCACATTTAATTGCTCCTGGTGTATCTCTACCAATGGCTAACCTGAGTCAGTCAAACCTCAGTGGCGTGGACTTAAGCGAAGCAGACTTATCCCAAGTTGACCTGAGTCAGGGTCACTTTTTTGGTATATCTTTGCTTAGAGCTAATTTAAGGAAAGCCAATTTAAGAGGAGTTCAATTCTGGGAAGCGGATCTACGAGAAGCCGATCTACAGGAAGCGGATTTGCGGGGAGCGGACTTATGGTTGAGCCTAATTAGTGGCGCGGATTTCAGGGGAGCAGATTTAAGGAGAGTTAACTTGTTTGGAGTAGATCTGTCGGCCACTAATCTCGAAGGGGTTAACCTCAAAGGAGCAATTTATAACCAACAGACTCAATTTCCTGAAGATTTTGACCCCACAGCCCATGGCGCATATCTCATTGCTCCGGATGTGTCTCTGTTTGGGCTAAATCTTCAGAGGGCTGACCTCAGAGGAGCTGACTTGAGTAGGGCAGATTTGAGCAAAGTCAGCCTGTTCGGGGCAGATCTTTTCTCGGTTAATCTCGAAGGAGTCAATTTGCTCGGAGCGCTCTACGATGAAGCCACTCGATTTCCGGAAGGGTTTGACCCCAGCCAACACGGAGCCTACTTAATTGCCCCCGGTGTATCATTTTCAGATCAAGAGTTAAGTGGGACTGATCTCGGGGGAGCTAACTTGAGTAAGGTAAATTTGCTTGGTGCAGATCTGCGCTGTGCTAATCTCGAAGATGCTAAATTTGAGCGATCGCTCTATAACCAAACTACTCAATTTCCGGAAGGGTTTGACCCTAGTAAGTTGGGAGCATATTGCATTGTGCCTGTTGCTTCCCTGTCAGGGAAAGATTTGAGTGGAGTCAACTTAGGAGGAGTTGACCTTAGTCAAGCTGACCTAAGTGGGGCTAATCTCAGTCAAGCTGACCTTTGGGGGGCAAACCTGAGTCAGGCAAACTTAGCAGGGGCTAATTTGACAGGTGCTGACCTGTTAGGGGCAAATTTAATTGGTGCTGACTTAACCAAGGCCACTCTAAGTGGTGCTAATCTCCATGGGGCACAACTTAAGGATGCTAAACTAGCTGGGGTAGACCTGAGTGATGTTGACTTGAGCAATACCTTTATCAGTGGGGCAATTATGCCTGATGGTACGCTTCACCGCTGAGCTGTTAGAAGGCAAAAGGCAAGCCTTCAGCTATCAGCTATCAGCTATCAGCTTATGCGCTACGCGCACGCTACGCGAACAGCTTATGGGGAAAGTCTCAGCGTCGTTCGCACAGCGTGGCCATTCGCGTAGCGTGGCCGAAAGGCCAAGGCCAAAGCCTGTGCCACAAAGCATCTCAAGTAGCGTGGCCAAGGGCTTTTCCCCAGACTTTAAATTCTGATTAATCTCGAACTATTAGGTGCGACCCGTGGCGAATTTAATTCTTAATGGGTCAAGCCCACCTTTAAATTATCATGTTTGCCCACGCTACGGAAGGTTTATTTTGAGCTGTTCGCGAAGCGTGAGCTAAAAGCTCACGGCTGACAGCTGACGGCTGAATGCTACGTAGTTTAGATGGGAAAACTCTGAACAAAGGTTGTCTGAAAGTCAGCGTTATAGGTGGCTTGGTGGAGATTGATCAGTACAACTATGTTCTGTCTATTGGGGGATAAACGAACTTCTCTGATGGAATATTTCCTGATAGCTTCACGGTAATTGTTCAGTTTACCTAGGGTCAGTTGGCGATAATTGTAATTCATGACTAGCTGCATTGAAGCCCGGTCTATATCAGACATTCCTCCAGATAAAACCGAGGGAATATAAATTTGTTCTAAACGAATCTCTAGTGGGTCTTTTTCTTTATCCACCAAGACCTTAACCGTCTCAGTGCCATTAGGTTCAATGGAACGCTCAATAATTGGCAGTTTTAGTCCTACTTTTAGTTGATTGAGTCCTAAGCTCCGTCTTATTCTTTGGGTTTTCCTTAGTAAGCTATCTTCAGCGTCTTTAGGAGTGAGATTGGAATCCGAGTAGTTATAGTTAGTTTCTAGACAACCCTTCTTGACACAAGCGTTAGTGGCTACATCGATAATTTGGATTTTGGCAGTAGGAACCTTTGTGACATGGTTTCTAGCACTTTCCAGATAAATATAGTTGCGGCTATCTACGGAAAAACCTGACAATCGACGATTGGTTTTGACAATAAGTGCTAATCCCTCCTCCCCAAGCAATAGTAGGAAGAAGCTAGCAATCAACAAACTTGAATATAAATAAAAGCGTTTCATCCGATCACCCATACCCTTTCGACTTCCCTAATCCTTTAATTGGTATTTTCCATACCAGTGAGGATGTTTCTCTGGAGTATAGCGTTTCCTAGTCTAATCAGGTAGATGTCTAGTCAGGTAAGCTGTTACCAAATCAAATAACTTTAAAATCAGAGATAGTCTCAATCCACACCCTTGCTCCACATTTGAGGGGATCATCGGGGCGATACATCACTCGACAGGGCCCATTGACTTCCACGGTATGACCATAAGTGTTTTGAGAGCCTCGTTTGACGGTAATCACAGGGTTGCGCTCTCCCGTCGTGAGATTTTTCCGAATTACCCTTTGATTAACATGAATCACAGCCTTAGTGTACTCTCTGCGCTTTGACCAGTTCCGCTTTGGACCGCGAGTGCCAGGAGTAACTACTGGCATGCCATCAAACAGAGGAATCACCCAAGTTCTACCCACTTTATAGGCTCCTTTCACTCTGCCTTTGCTCAGAAGGTAACGGACGCGAGTGGCGGAAACACCTAGTAAATCGGCGGCTTGTGCGGTAGAAATCATCATGGGTGGTTAACCATTGCGTTAACGATACTGTTAATATAACAGAATTTTGGAGAAGATGCAAGGAATAGGATTTTAGGTATTAATTACTAGGTCTAGGTGCAGGGAGCAGGGAGCAGGGAGCAGGGAAAAAATTCTGTATAGTGCGTTCGCTTTTAGCGTGGCCTACGGCCAATCGCGTAGCGGCTCTTTTGGAGCATCCCGTAGCGTGACCTATGATCAATCGCATTCGAGGCAAAGCGCCTCCGTTGCGGCTTTCCAAAAAACTATTGCATTGACGCATCAATAATGACTGTGGGTGGCCACATCAAAGTTAATTATTAGCTACAGTAAATGCGTTCGCGTAGGGTGACCTATAGTCAATCCCATTATCAGTCAAAGCGCCTAGTTCTGGGTTTCCAAAAAACTATTGCATTGGCGCACCGATAAATCCATAGGGGAGATAGTTTTTTGATAAAATAATAATATCATGTCCGGATAATTAGTGATAAAAAACCTTCTGGGATTACACCTTACTCTTTTACTTCTGCCTTCGATTTCCGCCTAGTGTAAGTATTCAACCGGACATGATATTAAAACTAATTAAGTCCGATTTATTCTTAGCCTTTGATTTTGCCGCTGCCATAGGAATCCACATATAACTAGCCCAATCACAAGAATTGCAGAGACAATGCGAAAACTTACTTGTTCTCCAAACACTAAAGCCTCAACTGGCGCTGTTGTCACTGAAAATTGGGTGTCTACTGGGAGTTGGCTAGCAGATAAGCGGGAAAACAGAATTCCAATCAGCGTTATACCCATAACCTGACCTAAGGCTTGTGAAAAGAACCAGAGTCCAGAGGCAACACTGAGATATTGTGGAGGTATGCTGCCCATAATCGCACTTTGGTTAGAAGGTTGGAAAAAACCGCAACCGATTCCAAAGGGGAGCATGCGCAATAAATAGCCCTTAACCGTCAACTCTTGGCTAAAGGTGCTGATTGTCAAGCAGCCGATCAGTAATAATGTCATTCCGATCGTACTAATGCTTCTTTCGCCAAAACGATCGGCCAGGTATCCAGCTACAGTACCTACACAGATTGCTAATATAGGCAGCACCGCTATCAATAATCCTACTTGTTGTTCGGAATAATGCTTAACGAGTTTTATAAAAAAGGGCAAAATGAACATGACAGCAGTGGCAAAAGCATAGTAAATTAAACTTAGCAGTAGACGGAAACTTAATTCCCGCGATCGAAATAAACTCAGGTTCAGCAATGGTCGATCTGATTGCTTCTGAGACCACAAAAAACTAACGCAACCCATTACCGCGATCACAAATAAAACCCAGGTTATTTTGCCATCTAAATCCTCTCCTTGTATGCGTGTTATTCCCAGGAATAAACAAGTTAACGTTATCGCTAAAATCAATGCTCCCCAAAAATCAAAATCCGCATCTGACCTATTGCTACTGCCCCTGGGAACTGCCAGCATCGCTAACACTATGCCGATGGAACAAATTGGCACATTAACCAAGAAAACTGAACGCCAACCCAAGTGCTCTATCAGCACTCCTCCTGCCGTCGGTCCCAATGATACGCCCACCCAACCCGTGCTAGTAATAATCCCCAGGGCTAGTCCTCGCTTGGCATCAGGGAACACTTCAGTCGCGATCACGGGCGCTAGGACTGCAATAAACACAGCCCCGATTCCCTGAAATATACGTGCTGCAATCAATAAGTTAATTGTAGTGGCGATTCCACAGATCAATGAACTTATGGTAAATGCTGCGAGTCCGATCATATAGAGCCATTTCTTGCTCCACATATCCCCCAAGCGAGCCACACAAAGCACCAGGATCGCCAGCACCAGAAAATAACTCATAGGAACCCATTCAACAGTGGCAAAGTCGCTATGCAAATCTTCTACCAGTGTTGGCAAAGCCAAATTGACAATATGAACATCTAGGGAGAACAGAAACGTTCCTAAACTCACAGCCAATAAGACCCACCATTGTTTAGAGATAGCTGTTTCACTGGCTTCTTGACTTTTCATATGCTCTCACAAATAGTTATTTTGGCTCTTTGGTACTTACTAGATCAATCCTAAATGAGTTGTACAACAAAAGCTTATTCAATTCTTTACTAAGTAGGTGGGTTTAATTATCCGTCAAATAGCGATTGATAGTCACAATGTTTAAAACATCTTGACTACAGTTTTCCAGCTTCATTCTGGAATTCGGAGTTTTAACGTTTATTTATGCCCACCTACTTATCCAGTAATTTTAGCGCTTATCCTCCAGAAGAGTTGCACAAATAATTTAGGCTCAGTCTACACCAACAGCCATTGGACCATACCATTGACTATACCATTTACGAAGCTCTTTACTCGTGGCACCAAAAGGAGGTTTATCTTTTTGCTCCAGAAGATGAGCAACCATTGCAGAGCTACGTGCACAGAGGAATAGTCCTGTTCCATAGGGTGGCATCCAGGGTTATTTCATTCTGGATCTAGGTAACGAGTTTAAAGGCTTTCAGCCATCACATACCTGAATGCTCGAAGGCTGAAAAGACGTATCCTCGTCAATGCATAAAATATTGCAATTTAGAATGAAACAGCCCTGCTCTAATATTTATCGGGCACCGACAGAAATTTTAATTTATCCGACCAACTCTCATGTGTAATGGCCATTGAAATAAAATTTTCCTCTCGGGATCGCCCCAAGCCTTGACTAGACGCTTGGAGAATTCTAACATTGGTTCGTGGGATTGAACATAAATCATTTTTTGAACAGCAGACACACTATTCAAATATCCAAGGAATTCTTCCATGTTCCATTGGCATTCCATTGTGAAAATAGGTGTTTTTAACTCAGCAAAAGGGAAAGGAATGGTTTGATACTTTTGAATAAGTAGTTTTATTTCTTCAGCTCCAAACTGGTCAAAGACAGTAGTAAAAAAATCTCTCAACATTTGCTTCAAATGTTCTTCTTCTCGGAGCAAATTAAAATACCAGTATCCCCAGATAGCAATAATTCCTCCAGGCTTAGAAATCCGCTGAACTTCCTGATAAAATTCTTCCAGATTAAACCAATGAACTGCTTCGGCAACAGTTATTAAATCTATAGATTGATTCGCTAGCCCAACTTTTTCTGCAACTGCCAAAGAATATTTAATCTTATCATGATTAAATGCATAACTAATTTGCTTTTCGCTAGCATCTGTAGCATAAATTTTTTGAAAATGAGATGTTAATCCCAAGGCTACTTGACCATTACCAGTTGCACAATCCCAAGCAGCTTTACATTCGGTGACTTGAGTAGCTAAATACTCGAATAAAGCTTCTGGATAATGAGGTCTATAGTTTGCATAATTATCTGCTTGCTTCGAGAAATAGTCCTTAAATTGTTTGACCAAGTTTCTTCTCCTACGAACTTTCGCTCTCCTCCGACGCCAAGACCCGCCGGTTCAGTATTCTCTAGCAACCCGGTTTCTTAACCGATGCTCTAGCTTGATGATACCCTCAACCAGACGAGATAAAACACTGAACCTCTTGTGCAATCAAGTGAGGAGCATAGCCAGTTGTATTAATGAACAGAGTTCGACTTGGGGCTAAATCTTCTAAAATGGATCTAGTTTCGTATGGATTATAGTTGCATTTTTCTGCAACAATAATCTTTAAGCAATCTCGTAATTCATGTATGGAAAAGTAACCTTTATTCACTTTTGCTAGGATCTCTTGTGTTTGTTCATGGGCAAAAAGATTGCTATACTCTGGTATCCCTAATTCAGCAAAACTACTGATTTTATTTTCATTGTAATTAGATTTTATTGGGCTAGATTGCGCAATGCGATCAAACAAATCCTTACGAGTTAACAGGCGTTCCAATCGGACATAGTTAGGAGCTTCCAAAACTAAAAACTTAGCTTTTGGTAGAATTTTGATTGCGTATTTTACCTCCTGCTTTCCTCGCAAACCATCAAAAAGTAGCGGAAAGCAAAGTTGAGACGGATTAATCTGTAATTTGCTCAAAATATGGACTATTCCCTCAGGAAAAAGTTCCTTATAGCGACGGGTATAGGAGAAGCGTGTAACACGGCAGGTAATATCATCTTCTTTTTCTGCTCCATCGATCTGCATCACCGTCGGAATAATAAATTTATCAGTTAAAGTACGACGATTAGGAAACAGCGTAAAGTTTAGCTCTGTATCGGATAAAGCATTGATAAGTGTACTTTTACCGACTCCCGTCAACCCAACTAAAATAAACAAGGGCTGTTCAACAAGCGGCAGCCAGCCATCAACCGCTGATAATCCGTATCTAATCCCAGAGCTCAACTCTATAGACTCTATAGACTTAGTTTGTTTTTGGTTTAATGGCATTATTAGTAAAGTGTTATAGACCTAAGCATTCTTCACTCAAAGTGAGAATATTATTCACAATTATCAAAAGCAAAACATTGATTAACTATGTGGGGCAATTCGTTGTCAATATCAATACCAGTCCCTCGTTTAGCCAGCACTTTAACCTCATTGAGAATGCAATTCATTAAAACCCTATTATTGGTCACTCCCTCTTGACCAATTTGTTCCAGAGCTAACTCAACTGAAGCTCTGCCCGATTGCATTCCTAATGCTAAGTTATTTTTGTTTGTCAAACTAGCAAGAGCTAAACTTTGGTAAAGCATCGGATCTTTAGCAATTGCTTTGACGTGAACCCCAGCATAGTGAGTGAACGCATTTTTTCCCATAATGGGTAAAATAGGCGGAATTGAAATATGGGAATATTCACTCACAATATGGTATAGATCCTTAAGATAGTTAAACTCCCAAGGCAATTCTGATTCAACCATCTCGCCCAAATTGACCAACAATGTTGCTAAATCAACAATACCAGCACGTTCTCCTAACCCCATCACAGTTACATCGATAATGTCTGCTCCAGCCTGGTAAGCATCAAGAGCATTAGCCAGTGCTAAACCTCTATCATTGTGACAATGAACAGCAATTTTAGGATATAGCTGTTGTCCAGCTAGTTTTTCCTTCAAAGTTTTGACAAAATACGAGTAACTGCGATCGTTCTTAAATGGAGTAGCATATCCTGTTGTGTCTGCGATGCTAATAATATCTGCGCCTGCTTGTACCGCAGCGCTTGCTACTTCAATAACTTGTTCGATTGAGGTACGTGTCGTATCTTCTGGTGTATAGCGAATTAATAGGTTTGGGTTTTGTGCTTTGGCATAGCCAATAACTTCCACCACTTGCTCAATGGCATTTTCGATTGTAATTTGGTAGTCACGCTCTAAACGGTGATTGGCAACACTCAAGAAGATACCCAAAAAATCGATTTTACAATCTAATGCTTTTTGAACATGATCGATGCGACAAAGAGAGTGAGCACCAATCTTAGCATTCAATCCCGCATTAGAAACCAAGGCTACAGCTTCACAAATTTCAGGATCAACAGCAGGATTTCCTACTTCAATAATATCAATACCAATTCGATCTAAAAGTTGAGCAATTAATAACTTGGTTTCAGGGGAAAAATAAACACCAGGAGTTTGTTCTCCTTCTCTTAGGGTAGAGTCAAGAATCTGCAACATTAAGTTAAAAAATATCCTTTTCTGGTAATTAACTAAGCGTAGTCAAAACTTGCTTCCAGGCTTGAGGGCATCATAGAATTAAATGCAGTCGTTTTCAATATGAGCATGGAAAATCAGTTTACCACTACTGGGGTCAGTGGCAATGGCTTCTGTGAGGCTTTGTAGCTCGATGCCTCTGTTAGACAGGGTTTCGACCATCTCAATTAAATCTTTGAGTGAGCGTCCCAACCGGTCTAAACGCCACACCACCAGTACATCTCCAGTTCGGGCGATGGATAGGGCTTGTTGTAAACCGGGTCTGGCAGCATTACTACGACCGAATCTGGTTTACTCGTATTCCCTCGAAGCACTGCACCCCTTGATGACTGCCATTTTCTAAGATGTGTCAGGCAGTCAGGATAGATAGTCCCTGAAAATGAAAAATTACCAATCAAGTCGTTCAGGTTTCTATTCCGAACATACAGTTGCTCTGGATTGAACCTGGGTCCGTCAATATCTGTACCAATATATCGATATCCCATGTTATATTAGTATCTCCTAAGGTATAACTAAGCTTAGATTTATCTCTCAATTCAGCTCTACAACCCAGTGTCGAGGTAAAACTTGAAGCCCAGATTCACTTGGCTTGATTGCTTATAAGTGTTCACTACATACTTGACTCACTTACTAGTCAAATTAGTACCACTATCCTCACCCAAGACCAACATCTGGTTCAAGCTAGACATTCTTCCATATCCTCAATACTTCCCCAGCTTCATGGGGAAAGCATTTTTCTTCATAAATCTTAAAATAGGTTGGTGGCGATCGCCTATTTCCTGAATTTTTACTTTATAAATGCTCTGTTTGAGCAAATATATAGTTTTTAACCTCCCCAGCTTCAATCTACATCTTCTTACTCTAGAATGATTTGCCCTGCACAATGTAGGGGATGATCCGGGGGATACATTACTCTAGATGGTCTATTGACTTCCTTTGTATGACCATAAGTGTTTTGAGAGCCTCGTTTTACGATAATCAACAGCGTTGCACTCCCCTTGAGATTGTTGCAAATTACCTTCTGATTAACCTGGATAACAGTAGTGGTAATCTCTACCCTTTGAGCAGTTCCAAAAAACTATTGCATTGGCGCACCGATAAGTCAAATGGGTGGCGACATCTGTGGCTAATCGTATTAATGACTAATTACAGTAAATGCGATCGCGTAGCGGCTCTTTTGGAGCATCGCTTTTAGCGTGGCCTACGGCCAATCGCGTAGCGGCTCTTTTGGAGCATCCCGTAGCTTGACCTATGGTCAATGCCATGATCAGCGCCTCGGTTCCAAGTTTCCAAAAAACTATTGCATTGGCGCACCGATAAGCCAAATGGGTAGCGCTATAGCAAATTTCAGGCAAATACTTGATATTTGGCTAAAATTACCATAATATCATAAATAGGTTGATACAGCAAGCCCACCGAGACGAGCCGTAACCAACCGGGAGCGAGATGCCAGACCCATAGCTTTGCCCGGCAAGGTCTGCCACTGGCTCTTGCAATCAAGAAGGCCACTTATTTGAACTTCCCCATCCGTCGCAGGAATAGGGATTCCCAGGCACAACCTAATTGGCTGTTATCGACCTGGGCGTAACTTTCCCCCGCACGGTCGGTAGCTGGTAGGGTCAATACCCAGTTTTTTT
The DNA here is from genome assembly GCF_010692525.1 of Moorena sp. SIO3B2. Classification (NCBI taxonomy): domain Bacteria; kingdom Bacillati; phylum Cyanobacteriota; class Cyanophyceae; order Coleofasciculales; family Coleofasciculaceae; genus Moorena; species Moorena sp. SIO3B2. Next base: position 77,512 of record NZ_JAAHHE010000023.1, on the reverse strand, counting down.
TTGAGACCCTTATTTTTTATATTAACACTATTTAAAATTCATCCCCGACCTAAGAGGACGGGGTATTCTTTTCCCTTTAAAACTCTCTCCTTCGAGAATAATGAAAAATTATCCAAAGAAGGATCCACAGACACACAACCCAAGTTGTGCCAAAGCCCAGGTCGATGGATATCAGCAAGCTCTTAGGGATTTTGGCATCACTGAATTACTCGCGAAGCTCAGCCATTGCAGTGAAACTGGCTTCCATACCAGGCTACCGATCCAGCCTATTGAAGCTGATGCTATTGCTGCAGTGCTAATTCAGCAACTCACTACCAGTCTCAACCCTAGCTGGCTAGCTCCCTATCTCCATGGCTTTCAACATCACCAAGGAGTAACAGATATAGCCTGGGAAAACCATTTGCTTTCTTTAGCGCTGGAGGTGGCATCATGAACAAACCTGATGCTTCCTTAACTCAGGCCAAGCAAGAGCTAATTAAACAATACAGCTCCTGTCAACTCGGGATGACACCAAAGGAATTCTACAGCAAATGGCCCGTGACTCACTCAATGATGGCCATGATTTGCTCCCGTTCGGTAGCGACAGTGGGGCGCTGGTTTAGCCGGGGTCGTAATTATCTGCGGCCTCAACCATCGGATTTGCGTCATCTGGCTCTGATGGATTTTTTGTTGGAGCACTTTGAGGAGATTCCCGTTCGCGTAGCGTGGCCTTTGGCCTTAGAACTGCGGAACATGCTCTGTCCCCCAAATCACGATCAGTGCTGACAGCTTGACCGCTGATAGCTGAATGCTTACAAGAAAACTTGTCAATTGTTAATGGTTTTTAGATTAACAATTGACAAGTAACAAGTTAGATCGAGAGAGTTGGTAATTTGTATTCCAAGAGATAATCTATTCCTAGAAAAATCACCTTCCAAATCCGCGCTTACCTCGACGTGAGCGCATTTCTTGACGAATTTGTTGGCGCTGTTCCTCGGTGAGAATACCCCTCATATCTTCTCGTGCTGACTTGTGAATCTCGCGCATTTGGTCTCGCTGCTCTTGAGAGAGATTCATACCCTCCCTTGCTTCTCGGAGTTGACGGCGCAGTGTTTTTATAGTTTGGAACCGCCGTTGTTGCTCGGGAGTGAGAATATCCTCAATTTTAGCTTCAGTATTGTTACGGATGTTTTCAAACTGCTCTTTTTGCTGGTTAGTAAGGTTAAGTTTGGATAAAAATGGAGGCATTCCTTCGGCGTTAACTGCCATGGGAAAAGTAGTGAGGGTAATTGCTGCGATACCTGCAAATAGAGAAAAGCGTTTGATGTTCATGATGTTCACTCTTTAGCTATTTATAAGTATGTATTTTGTGATCTGATTTCTGTTTGATGTCTCTATCCTAAAAACGGAGAGGGTGAAACCACATGAGGCAAAAGACCTGAATTCCTCTAGGACTTTAGTCCTGGGCTAGATATGACCAATGGGTCTTGCGTTACCTTCGACACATGGATTAAGGTTGTTGGTTGTTTGTTATTGGTTGTTTACAAGAATCGTGAATGCGCCATCCTATTCACATTACTAACCACCCAATTCGATTTCTGCTCTACCTGGAGTGGATACTGCTGATCATTACCGCTTTGGTGGAATTACTAAAACTTCCTTTTCCCCCGCTACCTAGGTCGCCACTACTCAATCTTGTTTTCCTGGGAGTATTTGGGTTAATGGGATTGAGATTACCAACAAATCAGCCTATTTATAAGATACTTTACACCGCCGCCGAAATTGGGGTAATTCTCTTAGCGTCCATAGTGGGACACATTCGGCTGTTGCAACTGATGTTAATTATATTAGTTGTTCGCAACTGTTTTATCTTTGAGTTCCAAGGTCGCTTAGTGATGACTGGATTTGCGCTGATATTATTCCTAATGAGGCAAATGGTTCGATTTCAGCATCATGCTCTGAGGCATCGTCCTCCCTTTAGACCACCTCCTGTGTTCAGACCACCACCGACAGGGTTGATTCCGGAGCGATTACTATTTATCTTATTGAGTTCTGTCTTGATATTTGTATTGGTTTTAATCGTTTTGCAGCTATTAGTGGATGCTGTACTATCAGAACGAAAAAGTCGGGAAGACCTGGCACAGGCTAATGCTCAACTGCGTCAATATGCCCTCCGGATTGAAGATATTGCTACGCTGCAAGAACGTAACCGTATTGCTCGGGAAATTCATGACTCCTTAGGACATTCTTTAACTGTATTCAATTTACACTTGGAAGCAGCTTTAAGACTATTACAATCTGACCCGGCTGAAGCCAAAGAATTTATATTAGAAGCGAAACAACTGGGTAAAACTGCTCTGAAGGATGTACGTCAATCCGTTGCTTCCTTGCGTTTAAATCCTTTACAAGAGCAATCTCTAGAAAATGCGATCGCATCCCTAATCGACGACTTCCAAAAGTCCACAGCCATCTCACCCACATACCATCTTAACCTAAAGCGTTCAATCCCTGGCGACATCAAAATCGCAGTTTACCGTATTGTCCAAGAAGGGTTGACAAATATCTTTAAATATGCTAAACCTACTGAAGTAGACATCCAAATTCAGACAGCAACAGATTTACAATTAATTATTAAAGACAACGGCATTGGATTTTCCCTCAACCAGAACACAACCGGTTTTGGTTTACAAGGAATGCGAGAACGCACCCAAGCCTTAGGAGGAACCTTTAAAATTGAGACAGCACCAGGAGCTGGCTGCAAAATTATCGCTCATTTTCCCTTACCAAAGGTTTAATTTATATAGCAATCAGCAATCAGCAATCAGCAATCAGCAATCAGCAATCAGCAATCAGCAATCAGCAATCAGCAATCAGTTATCAGCAATCAGTTATCAGCAATCAGCGGTCAGCAATCAGCGGTCAGCTATCAGCTATCAGTTTATGCTTACATGAGCTTTTACCCAGACTTTCAATTTTCATTAATCTCGAACTATTAAATTATCCCATTTGAGGTTGATTTTCAGCTGACAGCTGATAACTTTATTAATGATGATTCGTATTTTACTCGTAGATGACCAGAGTCTAATTCGGCGTGGATTAAAAGCCTTGCTGAAGTTAGAAGAAGACTTACAGGTAGTCGGTGAAGCCGAGAATGGACAAACTGCAATTAGTTTGGTAAAAACTTTACAGCCAGATGTTATACTAATGGATATTCGGATGCCTGTCATGGATGGCGTCGCTGCCACTCGGGAAATTTGTCAGCAATTCCCAGATACAAAGGTATTAGTACTAACTACCTTTGATGATGACCAGTACGTTACCCAAGCCATACAGTGCGGAGCAGCCGGATATTTGCTGAAGGATACCCCTCCAGAAGAATTAGCCCAGTCAATTCGAGCGGTGCAAAAAGGTTATACTCAGTTAGGCCCTGGTATAGGCAGAAAAGTCGCTGCTCAAATGCGAGACCCAACTCCGAGTCCACCTCCGGGTTGGGATGAACTAACTCCCAGAGAGCAGGAAATTTTACGACTAATTGCTACCGGTGCTAGCAACCGAGAGATTGCTCAGACGTTGTATATTTCTGAAAAGACCGTGAAAAACCACGTTACTCATATTTTGAGTCGGTTGAATGTACGCGATCGCACTCAAGCAGCAATTTTAGCAAACTCCATGTTTGTAAATTTTAATGATAACTGATTATTGAGCTAGCATTTGTAAGCTGTCAGCCGTCAGCTGTCAGCTGTCAGCTTTATGAATTCCTGACAGCAGACGTAACAGAGATTAAAGCAATCCTTGCCTCTTTTATTCAAAAGCTGTTCCCACCTATAGCAATCTTAAATCATTTGTAAAATCACTGGACTTGTTAAAAAATAGCTCTTTTTCCCTTATGATCTGACTTCTGCCTTCTGCCTCCTGCCTTAAAGCAGCAAATTTATTTCACGAATCAGATAGGACTGCTATAAAGTAGCACTTATAAATAGCTCATAAACAATATTGCTGATTTCTGATAACATCAAAATATTTATTACTGTTCCCTGTTCCCTGCTCCCTGTTCCCTGTTCCCTGTTCCCTGTTCCCTTTACTATATATGAGTTCCTCTTCTCAATCTGAAACTTTGATAATTGCCTACTTTTTTGGCGCTCTTCTCGCTATCACCGTTATGGTTTACTTGCTCAGAGGTTTTGGTATTCTTACCTTTCTTCCTGGTGGTATCCTGTGGCTATTGATCTTGTTATCGATTGGTACAGGTCTAGTTTATGGGGTTCAGAAAACTCGACGTTATTAAGGGAATAGGGAGTAGGGAGTAGGGAGTAGGGAGTAGGGAGTAGGGAGTAGGGGTAAGAAAATTGACTGTAGCTAAGCATTCAGCTATCAGCGTGTCGCGTATCAGCGTGTCGCGTATCAGCCTTGGCCTTTGAGCCACGCTACGGGAATGGCCACGCTACTAGATCGGTACTTTGTGGCATAGGCTTAATGCCTGTGACGTAACGCTGACGGCTGTTCGCGAAGCGTGAGCCTTGGGCTCACGGCTGATAGCTGAATGCTTTCGCTTCGGTCGTCAGCTATCAGAATTTCGGGTATCAGCGTTTTGAGGATTTTCCCTGAATACTAATCTAATCGCGGCCTTCAGCTGATATGATGTCAGGATAATTACCCTTAATCGAAATCTCCCCATCTCCCCATCTCCCCAAACCTCCCATCCTCCCCGCGCCCCCGCCCCCTTAATGATGGGTATTCAACCAGACTTGAGATAAGTCTGATGTCGGTAAGCATTCAGCCTAGTATGGTACAACGTAAATAAAGATACTATTGAAAAGTAGCGAAAGGCTTATATAATAAGAATTCTGCTCAGGGCTGATAGTTAAGGGCTGATCGCCCGTCCGCTGAGGGCTGACAGTAGAATCTATTGCGGAAATCCTTGACTACTACGTGGTTATAGGGAATACAGTTAGGTTAATCTTGAACAAAAGTGAGGTAACGACAATCAACATGGAAGCTATTGAACTGGAAGTCAGCCAACTAAAATTTTTACTGAAGCTACTGAGCAAACCGGATTATCGGGCAACGATTACGGAAGCCAAGCCCAATTCTAAAACCTCAGCGGGGGAACGAGATCGAATTTGTCAGGCGTTATGCGATCGCAATTTGATTGAGTCTAATACAGAAATCACGAAAATTCAGATCACTGATGCAGGCAAGGAACTCCTAAACCAAGATCAGGCTGACTCACAACTGAGCACGAAAGAGCGCAAAATTCTTAAAGCCTGTGAAACAGAACCGACTACTCCGGCCAAGACAAACGTCAAGCCTGCTAAGACCCGCAAGGAAATCATGGACAGTTTGATAGAGCAGGGCTATATCACAGTAGCAGAAACTAAATTCAAAGATGTCTGGATTACTGAAGCAGGTATTGAGTACCTCTTAAATAATTATAAACCCGTTGGTCGTGGCAATATCAATCTGTCTAAAACCATGCTAGCGGATTACATCGATTTCCTGCGGAAACAGCTACCAAACTCAACAACTACAATCTCAGCTCTAGTCAATCCCCCTACTAATGAAGAAATATTACAAATTATCAAGAATTTAGACCAAGAACTGGGTACAGAAAACTATTTGCCACTGTTTCATTTGCGCCAAAAGTTACAACCCCCTTTGTCTAGGGAAGAATTAGATAAAGCACTGTATAGCTTGCAAGCAGAAGATAAAATTGATCTGAGTGCTTTGGAAGAAGCCAATATGTATACAGAGGAACAAATTGAAGCTGGTATTCCTCAAAATACCGGGGGGAGGCTATTTTTCATTATGGTGCAGTAAAGTATGATCCTAAAGTAGGATACAAAGTATAATACACTAACCCCAGACTTCCCAATTGTTAATCCTCTATCCTTTTCCAAACTATAGATGGAATTTTAGAGATGGCAACGATCCAGGAAATAATTAAACAAGCTCCAAATCCGTTTGACCCCGTAACCTGTATTACGGGTAATTTTTGGGAAGATCCAGACAATGGGGCTGTTAATGTCACATCGATTCATCAAGATGAAATTAATCAGATAACCACCACCCTCAGTGCGGTGACTCAAGACCATCGACCCCGCACTATCTTACTGGCTGGTGATCCTGGTGCGGGGAAAAGTTATCTATTAAAACGGCTCAAACAGCAGTTCAATCAAAAAGCCTTTTTTGCTTATATTGGTCCTTGGGCAAATAGCGATCGCATCTGGCGCTATATCCTTAGGGAAACCGTTGACAGTCTGGTCCAAGTCCCAGAAGGGGAAAAAGAGTCTCAGTTGCTGCTGTGGCTAAAGAGTCTCCCGGCCTTTAAAAAAACTAGCTGGCTTTTGAATGAGCGACAACGGCTGATTGGTGACCTCAGAGCTACCTATCCAACCGGAATTCATAGAAATAAAGAGTTTTTTGGAGTGCTTTATGAGCTAACTAATCCAGAACGGGATTACCTGGCTTATCAATGGTTAAGGGGAGAAGATTTGGATGAAGATGACCTGCAAACCCTTCGGGTCAGAGGCTCTATAGATAATGAAGACGATGCTCAGAACATCTTAATCAACTTCGGGAGAATTTCTGAATCCACCAAGCCGATTGTGCTGTGTTTTGACCAATTGGATAATATCCCTCGTTTGCCCGATGGTTATCTGGATCTAGAAGCTCTGTTTAATGTCAACTCTACCCTTCATACTCGCTATCCCAATAACATGCTGATTATAATCAGCATGATTACTAATACTTTGAAGCGCAATCAAAAACAAATTAAACCCGCTAATATTGCTAGACTTAATCATAAAATTCTGCTCAAAAGGATTACCCTAGAGCAAGCCGAATCCCTCTGGGCAAACCGACTCTATCCGTTACATCAGCGAGCTGACCAAAAAACCAAAACCATTTCACCGATTTATCCTTTAACTCGGCAAGACCTAGAAAAAGCATTTCCTGGTGGCAAAACCACTCCCCGGGAGACATTGACCCTGGGAAACCAGATAATTGAAAGGTATAAAACTCAGGGATTTAATAGTTCAGAGCCATCAACCAAGACTAAATCAACTAGTCAAAATGATACCGCTGGCCAATCAATACCGAGAGCAGAAAAAGTCTTAGCTTCATTTAAATTGAAGTGGCAACAAGAATTAAAAAAAACTGAGCAGAAAATTACCCGAATCCAAGAAAAGGGTGAATCTGAATTGATTAAGATGTTACGAGAGGCGTTAGATGCTCTGGAGGTCAAAGATGTTAAATCAAACTTTTTGTCAGGTAGTTTTGCCAGTGATTCCCTAAGTTACCAACTGCCATCATCCCAGGAACGGATCGGAGTAGTATGGGGAGAAACTACTAATGGTAACAGCTTCTATCATCTGATGAATGCCTGTGAGAAAGCTATTCAAGGCAATCGCTGTCAAACCTTATACCTGATTCGCTATACACAAGTTAGGAAACGCGGTCTCAAGGGGGACAAACTCTACAACAAACTATTCAATGGTTCTGGCCATAGTCACATTAAATTAGAAGACCTCTCCTCTGTCCATTACTTAGCCACTTATCATAGCTTAGTTAATCAAGCTTGTTCCCAAGAGTTAGTGCTTGCTGATACCATACCAACACCGCCAGAGTTACAAGATATAATCCGAAAATCGGGAATTTTGCAGGATTGTCCTTTACTACAAGATTTGAAGATTTTTCCTAGTAAAGTTAACGATACTCAAGTTGTTACAAAGCCGGTTAAGGAATTTGTAATAACTCTGCTCAAACAGAATCAAATTATTGGTCATAACGTTTTAATTAAAACTATTCATAATAAATTTAAGTCTATCAAGGAAATAGCAATTCACCAAGGGATTAAGGAACTGTCTCAGGAAAATAAAATTAAACTTGTACCTGTGGATGGTTCCCCAGAAAAACAATTAGTATGTTTGGTACCGTAAGCTATCAGCGTGTCGCGTATCAGCGTGTCGCGTATCAGCATTCAGCATTCAGCATTCAGCATTCAGCATTCAGATATTAGCTTATGGGCTACTTGAGGTGCTACTTGAGGTGCCATTGGCCAAAGGCTGACAGCTGAGGGCTGACGACTGACCGCTGACCGCTGACCGCTAAAGATTATTCTACCATAGCCAAAATTCCATAGCAAAAATTCGGATAACAAGCGCCAATGTACCTGAATCAACCAGCCCAGATCCGAGAGTTAATCCTGAATTTATCAGCAGCAAAAATTCTCTGGTTAGATACGGAAATTGCTGATTGGAATACCCCTAATCCCAGACTATCTCTGATTCAGGTATTGGCTGATCCGACGGATATAAATGGTGACAAAGCTTACATCTTAGATGTATTAGACCAACCAGAAATAGTGAAAGACTTTGTCAACTATATTATGGTTAATCCTAACATTGAAAAAGTCTTTCACAACGCTAGTTTTGATTTACGCTATCTAGGGGGTAAAGAGCAAGCTAATAATGTTACTTGTACCTATCAAATAGCTAGAAAGCTGACGAATAAGAAACTGTCTAATCCATTACAGGTATCAAATCATAAACTAAAAACACTAGCGCTAGAACTTTGCAATTTCGCCAATGTCGATACAGAGGAGCAAAGCAGTGATTGGGGAAAACGTCCGCTAACCCAAAAACAGCTAAACTATGCCAAAATGGACACAGTGTATCTAGCCCATGTCCATCGGCGCTTACTAGAAATTAGTGATAAAAATAGCTGGAGTCGAGAGCAGATGGTTCCAAGATTGCGGACGCAAAAAGCCGAATCCCCTTGCTTCAGTGTTACCCAAGTTAGGGTAGCCATTGAATGTCCTCGCTTATTTTATTTGAGTCATCACTTTGGTGGAAAAACCCTATTTATACCACCATCCGACTCACCAGGGATTGGGAAAGTATTCCATCAGCTATGTGAAAAGTGTACTGACACACTCCAGCAAGATTCCCGATTTCAAGCTTTATTTTCCCCCACAGCAAGTCAGCTAGACCTAGGCCAGATAAGCTCTAAGATCCAAGCGCTACTGTATGAGCTAGTGGTTTTCCCTCAAATCGATGACTTAGAGATAGCCTCCCTACTTCAACTGTGGCAAGGATTAACATCACTATTTCCCCATTGGACTCAACTGCTAGTTACTAATCGACGCTATTGTCAGCCAGAAGAAGTAATAAGAAAAACCTTTATTGCTCAAGAAAAAGACCTGAGTTATAACTTCACCCTCCCTGATGGGAGCCAGCAACAAGTTAATGGAAAATTCGATAGCTTAATATTTGACTGTGAACGCGATCGCTATTGTGTCGTAGACTATAAAACCTATCAACCGGTAGATCCATCCGCTAACGTAGCTCAAGTTGCTCTCTATAGTTACATGCTCCAAACAGAAAAAGGAGTAGCAATCGATGCAGCGGTTTATTCCGTTTTGCCAGAATTCCAAGAACACTACTATTCCTGGGAAGAGCTAGAGGATACAGTGCATCAGCTCATTCCCCATAAATTACAACAGATGCGCCAATGGCTGAGTTGGAAACCTGCCCAGCTGGAAAAGGGGGGAGATGGGGAAACTATAAAAAACCATTGCACTCCAGCAATCGGTAAGGGCGACCTTGAGCCACCACCACCCACGCGACAGCTTCAGCTATGCAACATTTGTCCCCAACAGCAGACCTGTCAAACCTTTTTTGAGGATGGGAAAACTGACCAAGAGCAGGTCAAGCCAGCATCCCGCAAAATTCCTGAGACTAAGCAAAAGCCGGTCAAGCCACCATCCCGGAAAACTGTTGATGCTGATCAGATCGGGAAAAAATTGGTGAGTACTCTAGAAGACTTTAAAATTAGTGTCGATTATCTCAACGCAACAGTTGCTCCCGCATTTGTCCGGATCAAGCTCAAACCCCATCGTGGCGTAAAAGTTAGAGATATACAGAATCGGTCCCAGGATTTACAAGTACACTTGGGTCTGGATAATCCTCCCCTGATTACTCCTGAAGCTGGCTATGTCAGTGTGGATTTACCACGGAAGGATGAGGATAGAGAAGTAGCTCGATTTGATGACTATATCGAGGTTCACCAAAGTTCCAGCAATCCTCCCAGGATTGGGCTTGGAGTAAATTTAGATGGGAAATTGGTAGAAGCGGATTTATCTGATCCCAATACATGCCACTTTTTGGTAGGGGGCACAACGGGAAGTGGCAAGAGCGAATTTTTGCGATCGCTTCTGCTATCCCTACTCTATCACCACTCTCCTCAACAGCTAAAAATTGCTCTGGTTGATCCCAAGCGAGTCACTTTCCCAGAATTTGAGGAAATGCCATGGTTGCTGTCACCAATCGTTAAAGATAGCGATCGCGCTATCGAACTGATGGCAGAATTAGTTGACGAAATGGAGCAGCGTTACCGGAAATTTGAACAAGCCAAGTGTGCTCACCTGGATGCTTATAATCAGCAATTGACTCAGAAACAAACTAATAAACAAAACCTACCATTACCTCGGATAGTCTGTATATTTGATGAATATGCTGACTTCATGGCAGAAAAAGAAATCCGCAAAGACTTAGAATTAAGTATTAAGCGTTTAGGAGCCAAAGCTAGAGCGGCTGGGATTCATTTGATTATTGCTACTCAACGACCAGAAGCGAAAGTTGTTACTCCGATTATTCGGTCTAATTTACCAGGGCGAATTGCTTTACGCACAGCGTCTGAAGCGGATTCAAAGATTATTTTTGGTGGCAGCAACACTGAAGCAGCTTATTTGTTAGGTAAAGGAGATTTGTTATATCAAAAGGGTGGTAAGTTAGAGCGATTGCAAAGTTTGTTTGCTGATAGGATTATATTGGCTTGATTTTAGGGAATAGGGAACAGGGAACAGGGAACAGGGAACAGGGAGAGCGCACCTAAATGTTGGCGTTACTTAATAATGGAATGATTTGAATAGTTTTGTGGAATGGGCATCTTGCCCGTTCGAGATCTTTTCGCGCGGGCAAGATGCCCGCTCTACTCCTATTAATTCAAAGACTGACGCAACGCCGAAAATAAGGTATAAAAATATAAAAGTATAAAAGTGCAAAAAGGAAAAAGGGCTAAGTCCTCCCAACACCCCGAGCCACACGAAAACCGACAACGCCGTAGATGAAAGCGCGCGCGACATAGCGGAAGCGGCAGGCAGAACGGCAATTCCCAGGACCGAAGAACCACGAGCCGCCCCGCAGAATATAATAATCATAATGATTATTATATTCTGCCCAGATACTCCCATCTCTAGGGGCTCCTTCGTAATTATCATGGTAAGGATCCGCACACCACTCCCAAACATTGCCGTGCATATCGTATAAGCCAAAGCCGTTGGGGTAAGGAAAATGTCCTACTGGGGTGGTTTCTCCTCGATATTCCCCTTTTGCTTCCTCTGCATAAGTATCGGGAGCGTCATAATTAGTTAATTTACTGGTTATGGTCTCTCCATAATGGAATGGTGTAGTAGTTCCTGCTCTACAGGCGTATTCCCATTCCGCTTCACTGGGTAATCTGTATTCCGTTCCTGTATACTCAGAAAGGCGATCGCAAAATTCCACCGCATCGTACCAGTTTACTCCCTCTACTGGTCGATTCTTTCCTTTAAAGTAAGAGGGGTATGGCTTTAAGTCCCGCTTAATTTTAGGTAGGTTGGCCACAGCTCGCCATTGCGCCTGGGTTACCTGATATTTCCCCAGGAAGAAGGGTTGGACGCTTACTTGGTGCTGAGGTCTTTCCCTGTCATTACTCTCCTTCTCAGTTTCCGGGGAACCCATTGAGAAGCTTCCTTCTGGGATATACACCATATCTAGGTCTACTCCATTCCCCAGATCTTCAGTGAAATAACTTGCTTGCTTGGATTCTCGCTTGATTGTTGCTCCTCTAGGGTTAACTGTTACTACTTTAAAGGGAAACTGCTTTAAACCTTCTTCCTCTGCTGACTGCTTTAAATCTTTTGGCTCTACTGGTGGATTTACTTTTTGTTTGTTTGTGAGATAATAAACCAGAAGCACTAATATTGATATTGGTGGCATTTTTGTTAACCATCCCTTTAATAAATCAGCCCGATAAAACTGATTGGAACCTTTTGGATTGGCTGGTTTTAAACTTTCTTTACTCGAATTTGGCTTGACAATTATATCAGGTTGTAAATTTATGTTTTGTTGGTAAAATAATAAATTATAAACGTTCTTAGCATTTTTTTCTAACCATTGCTCTAGTTGCTCAGCCTTTGACTTAGTAATATTTCCATTAACTAATAAATTATCGACAAATTTGACAATCAGTTTTTCATCATCAGTTGGTTGATGTATATCATCCAAATATTCTATAATATCATAAAAACTGCCAGGAGTTTTATCTTTTCGATCGGGACAACAAGCTATGTAAGCCTGTTGCATTTGTTTTATAAAGTTCCTTTGTAAAGGACGTAATATATTGACTAAACTAGTGGTAATTTTAAATTTTTCCTCGATTGCCTTTAACTGAAGATTATTTGGATTTTGTTTACGTGCTCCATCAATTAAATTTTCTAACTGATTGGAATTTTCAAAATTATCTATTAATTCGTAAACGATTTCCTGTAAATTTCCACCGCTAGCAACCTCGTTCAGATTTATATTGAATGCATAACGCACCATCATTTTTAATTTAGTTTTATCAGGAAACGCACTACACAGTGCTTCGTTTATTTTTTTAAGGAGATAACCAGGGGTATGTCCAGCATTCATTGATGGTTAGTTCAAGACCTGTGAGAAATAGAACTTTCTGACTCTAATTTAGTATCTACAGTCTGATTATACCGAATTGAAACCCGCTATACTAACCCCAAACTAAGACAGCATAGACTCCATATATCAAATAAACACCAAGTACAATCGCAATAATAATCCGAGCCTTCATGGAAGTAGAATGGGCATCTTGCCCGTTACTGATTGTAGAATGGGCATCTTGCCCGTTACTGATACGAGACGACTGTAAGAACGTTCTCGCAAAGAACCATATAAAAATAGAATTCTTGGTGGGTGGTCAAAACTGGTCATTATAAAAGACAAAAGTTCAAAGTGTTCTCACGATACCTGATTAACTTCTATTTCTAAGGCTGAAATTGCTTCTATGATTTCATCAAAGGGTGGAGCAGTACCTAACATCATGCCCTGCATTGCCTGATAATCAGTAATGAGAGCTTTTAGTAATTCTCCTTTCGGTAAGAGTTTTAGAGAGCCGGGAATCGCTTCGTCTAATTTCATCCAGCTTCGATTAAACAGTTTTTTGGTGTACTGGCGTACATCTTCTCTTAACTGATGATTGGCAATGGCTGTCTTACCTGCTTCCTGACGGGAAATTATTGCTACATCATAATAATGACGTGACAGTCTCTGGCGATCACTGGGCAGGCGTTGTTCGTCTCGATAACCACAAGACCAACCATGTAATATCATGATTTTATCCCAAAAAGTTCTTTGAGGGTCGATGGTCGTTACATTTGCTACGGAAAAATTCCATTCTTCAAGTATCTCGGATAGATAGGGGGTAATAGTATGATTTTGATGGGGTACGAGCGCTGACCGTGCGCCTGCTTCTAGTTTGACACGGGGTTGAACGTAAGCAATGCTATCGGATGGAAATAAGCTCGGATACTGAAATAGCAGGGTTGAATTATCTGGATCGTCTTCATCGAGTACAATGCGACTCTCAGGCGAAATTACCCCAGCAACTTGTGATAAGTCATCTTTAAGCTTGCCACAGATATACGTTGAAGCAGCTTGTTTTAGTTCGGACGCTAGTTTTTTTCGCCGCTTGCTAGAGATTCCAAGAGCAGAGGGATCGTTATCCCCGGCAAAACCCAGATCGCTCCTGAATACCACCAGATCTACATCCTCGGAAAATCTACTAATGAGTTGATAAACCTTGGAAAGGGAAGTGCCGCCTTTAAACAATAGTCTGGGGTGTTCCTGGGGTAAGCCATTATAAAGGATATCCAGCACCAGGCACACCCAAAAATCCTTTTCTATATAGGTAGACAAGGTATTGAGGGAATCCGCTGTTGACTCAAAAACATCGTTACGGTCTTGTGCTGGTAAATTTAGAAATTCTTCAAATGCTGGATTCACTAGGAGACACCTTCACCCTTACTAACTTGACGTACAACGGGTGTCATCCACGTTGGTAACAGCTTAATACCTTCTGCGAGATCTTGTTTGATGTCTGAAGACAACCGATTGTGTAGGGTATTAACCACATGTTTATCAGCAGCGATATTTTCGCCCAGCCAATATAAGGCCCTAACCACAGGCGCACCAGGACGGTTAGCCCATGCCATTAACCGTTGAGAGACATGACGTAGTTTGATGGTACGCCCACCAACTTGTAAAGTTCGGCTCGAACCATTCGTTATGTAGCTGTTCTGGGCGGGAACGGCATTGGTCAGACCTAGCTGGTGGGCTGCAACAATGCCATCTGGCATGATTGATATACCATCCCGACGTGCCAGAGCTTCCACAACGGCATCAATGTTGGGTGGGGCAGGACGCTTCAAGATATTGCTGGTGCGTGGATAGTCATATAAACCGCGACCAACGCGGCGCAAAAATCCTTGTTTCACCAGACGAGATAGCGCTTTATCTACAGCATCACGACTGCCGAGATCTACAAAATCTTTGGGTGTGCAGACCCAACCACCGCGACCATGACCACGAACTCTGTTCAGGATTTTTTTTGCTATACCCTGCATCTTACGAAAGCTATGAATATAAAGTTCACGAAATATATTTTGTCAGAATTATAGCCAATATTTCTGACTTTTTCAAGGCAGCTAACCGTGTATTAATTGCCCAAAGTCAGGATGTTGAGGTAACGAAGGTGAGTAGAACTGTCAGAATAGGTTCTATGACCCTTCGATAAAACTGTCAGATTAATCGAAAACCAACCCTATTCCGACACAAATTCGGGGTAAATCTGACGTGAGGCTGAGGTATGCCCTATTCTGACAGTGTTCACGCGAGTTCAGTCTCACAATCTCTTAAGCTTAGCGAGACAAGTCTTGTGACTTTCATTAAATAGGCTCAGGGAGCACATAGCTGCCATGAGCCGCCAGATTTTTCTCATTCATCACACAAGACTGATAAATTTTTGGTAAGTCTATAGTTATCAATACCTTATAATGCTGATGCAAAACATAGTGCATAAGTTATTTTCTTATGCACTATGTTTTGCAACATCGCAACCAGGCGTAGTGACAAGATAGCTGTCATAAGTGCCAACTCAAGCCCAAAAAAGTTCTGATTTTACTTTTGGAACTGGAACTTATCGATTTTTTGGTTAAATTTGATGCTACCCGGAGATAAATTCTAGTCGAATTTATGAATAAAGTTCTGACACTGTTAGAAATAAGAACTTTTACTTTGGGGGATCCCGATGGAGATCTAGAAGATGAAAGCTATTCACAGTAAGGGGTTGATGTCATTTTGCACTTATGACAGCTTCCTTGTTATTACGCCAACCAGCAGAAACCCGTTTCTAAATTTGTTGTGGCAAAACTTTAAATTTCCGCGACTTTTAAACATCTGAAATCATAATTTGGAGGCATATGACAGCTATGTGCCCCCTGAGCCTAAGTAGCTTTTGATGATGGTATAACGACAACCTTGAAAAGAGATAGCCTGTTGAACTGTCGCTAAGTAAATGGTCTCAATTCGTAGTAATAAGCATTAAGCTTGGCGTTGCTGATAACTGATAGCTGTTCGCGTAGCGTGCGCGTAGCGCATTAGCTGATAGCTGATAACAAATAGCTGATAGCTTAAATACTAACCCCAAACTAACACAGCATACACTCCATAGATAAAATAAACACTAAGTACAATCGCAATAATAATCCGAGCCTTCATGGAAGTGTGGCGTCTCCATAATACAAAGCATCCCACTATAACAGCCAACACTTCTAGGGGAGCAAAAATATCACCATAATGACGAGAATCCCAATAAGACACAGGGCTTTCAAAGCGCCAATTTGACAATGGGAAAAAGTGACGATGGGCATCATCAGCATGGAAAGGAAAATCTCCTAACCCATGAAGAGCCATGCTAGCAAACATAGCAATCAGAAACGTTTGACCAAAATAGTAGGCTAATAAGCAACCTACTAGTATCAATGGAAAAGAATTGAAAATATCGAAAAATAATTGCCAGCTTGGGTTATAATAAGATTCAGACCAGATTACATTTTCAGGAATTCCTCTGATTAATTTTTCATATATGTAAAAAATTACCATTGGTAAATCCGGTAATATCGCACCGAACACAATTGGTAAATTATTTTCTGGCCTTCTTTTTTTTCCTAAAATTAGGAGATTGACGATGGCGTGAGCGGGAGTATTCACAAATTAGAGAATTAAGAATTAAGAATTTAGAATTTAGAATTTAGAGGGAGTCGGGAGTCGGGAATCGGGAGTCGGGAATCGGGAACAGAAATATGTCTTGCAAGGCAGATTTATGGGTATAATCTGCCCCCCTAGCCCCCCAATATTGGGGGGAATAAAACTCTCAAGCGATGCAGCGCGGTCTTGGGGAGCCAGTGCGGTCTTGGGGGTTTCCCCCATGAGCAACTGGCGTGGTTTCCCCCATGAGCGACTGCATCAAGACAAGTCCCCCAAAGTTGGGGGATTTAGGGGGCTTTACCAAAACCAGACGAGCCCGCATTCATACTTCAATTCAGCAACGCCATATGTCTTAACCTTTACTTCGACTTCTATAACTTTAACCCTTCAACCTTCAACTTGTAACTTATAGCTTTTATTGCATTTATTAGTTACACTTATAAACCTCAAAGTCCCCCTTTTTAAGGGGGATTTAGGGGGATCGCTTTGTCCCTCATAGCTATAAGAATTGCTATATACCTTTCAACTTATATTCAACGGATTAACATCAATAGTCAAGCTAATATCTGGAGGACATATATCCTGCAATTCCCGCCAATTCAGTAATCTGGCGGGCACAGTAGGAGCAAACTTCAGCAAAATCTGCCATCGATAGCGACGAGCAACGCGGATCACACTGGCTGGTGCTGGTCCTAGGATATCGTACTCGGCTTCAGGAGTATCTAACCTGTCCGCTAAATCCTCTGCTACCTTCTCCACCGCCACAGGATCCAATCCACTTATTCGCAACAGAATCAAATTACCATAAGGGGGATAGTTCAGTGCTGCCCGTTGTTCCAATTCGTCCGATATAAACGATTGATAATTATGAGTTTTGACAGCCTGAATCACAGGATGCTCTGGGGAATAAGTTTGAATAATCACCTGACCAGGGTCATCCCCACGACCGGCACGACCTGCCACCTGAGTTAAGGTTTGGAATGCCCGCTCGGATGCTCTATAGTCTGACAAATACAGTAATCCATCTGCTGCTACTACTCCCACCAGTGTGACCTGAGCCAGATCTAATCCTTTGGTCAGCATTTGGGTCCCCACCAACAAGTCAGCTTCCCGATTAGCGAATTGAGTTAACAGAGTGCGATGAGCATTCTTGGTACGAGTGGTATCACTGTCAAATCGGATAATTCGCAACTCTGGAAACAGCTTGGCCAAATCTTGAACAACCCGCTGAGTACCACTACCGAAAAATTTCAGGTAGGGAGAACTACATTCTGGACAACTACGGGGATGGAGTTGTCCGAAATTACAATAGTGGCACCGCAATACTTGAGTAGCCCCTTCATGAGTATAGTGATAGGACAAGGAAACATCACAGTTAGGGCATTCCAGCACATGACCACAACTACGACAAGACACAAAGGTACTGTGTCCCCTGCGGGGAATAAATAAAATCCCCTGTTTCTCTTGTTCCTTTAGTCGTCTCAAGCTGTCTTGGAGAGAACGGCTAAAAATCGACCGATTCCCAGCTTTTAACTCCTGCCTCATATCCACAATTTCCACTGGTGGCAGGGGTCTCGATTGAATCCGTTCCGGTAGGGATAAGTAATGAGTACTAAGTTCTGGATGCTGAGGAGGTGAACAGGTGAAGGGTTGAACTTCAGGAGCTGAAGAGGTCACGGGATTAATTTCACTACCGATCTGACCATCTCTCGCTCCCCCCATCACCTTAATACTGACCCAGCTTTCCACCGAAGGAGTAGCTGAACCTAAAATAAGGGGACAATTTTCTAATTCTGCTCGCCATTGGGCAACGGTGCGAGCGTGGTAGGTAGGAATGGGTTGGTCTTGCTTGAAGCTAGAGTCGTGTTCTTCATCTAATACGATTAATCCCAACTGGGGCAAGGGGGCAAAAACAGCAGAACGAGTGCCAATCACCACTTGTGGCTCACCTGGGATCATCTGTCGCCAGGTATCATAGCGCTCCCCTTTATTCAAGGCACTGTGGTAAACCCGAACTTTGTCACCAAAGCGAGCCCGGAAACGGTCAGTAATTTGAGGAGTTAAGCCAATTTCCGGCACCAACACCAAAGCGGATTTCCCTTGCGCTAGGATTGGTGCGATCGCTTGTAGATAGACCTCCGTTTTCCCAGACCCAGTCACCCCATGCAACAGCACTTGGGCAAACCCATCAATATTATTAATCAGGTCTAATGCACGGGATTGGGCATTTGTCAAGTTCTTCGGCGCATCTGTAGCCATGGTTGGTGAAGTCGCATTGCGCAATACTTCCCTAGCCTCAATCACCACATATCCCTTATCTTCCCATGAATTTATAGTTGAGGAACTAACATTACAAATTTGTGATAGTTCACTCAACCACAAATCCCCCCCACGACGGCGTAGCACCTCCAATACTTCCCGTTGCCGTCGAGTCAGATTAGACCGATTGATATCAGCCACCAGAGTCACAGCTTTCTTGAGCTTAGGACGAGTTGGCTTAGGAGCTTCCAGATAACTTTCCACCCAACCTCGCTTGAGCAAGTGACGTAATCCTGCTTTAGCCCCCTTTACCTGACGTTGGAGGTATTGCCAGCTGTAATCCCCATTGGGTTTAGCCTGAAGAATCTCCAAAATCTGACTTGCGGCTGAATTATTAATAAAGACATGAGCCTCTTTAGGCAAGGCCGAGGAATTGAGGCGAATTCGACGCTGCGATCGCCCTAACAGTCCTGGAGGTAAAGCAGACCGAATCACTTGGATTAGAGGGGTGCAGTAGTACTGAGCAACCCGCTCTAACAGTTGGCAGTAGGAACTTGGAAAGAAACCGGGACTGATCACCTCCTCTACGTCCTTAATTTTCTCCAGTGGTAAGTTTGGGGGTGGAGAGTCTACAATCCGAATAGCGATCGCTCCTAGCTGTTGAGTCCCGAATGACACACTCAGAACATCTCCAGGATTGATTGATACATCCAATGAATTACGATAAGTATATATACCTTGAACTCCTGGACAATCTACTAAGACTTCAACCCACTTTTCCTGGCCACCACCAGAAAAGTAAAGTGCTCTAGGCTCAGCTAACAGTAGACCTAAAGGAGGATTAGACATAGGGCAGCTTTGGTTTGGGAAGGCTCCTATTCTATCACTATTGGTAGATAGGAAAATTCTAAAATATGTGAGATCCTGTTTCCAGAGTCAAAATAAATAATAAAAGCAATGGGAAGAGAATTATCTCCCCTGCTTTCACCCTAGACTGTAACTAAAATCTATGTAATTAAACATTTCGTAATTACAGATACAACTAGCCAAACTGCTTCTGGTAAGCTTAAAATCATTAATTTATAATCACGTCAATCACACATAAACTACTTGAAGCAGGTTGGGTCACTGAGCTTTGAGGGTATGGAGCGTGTTTTAGCTGCTCTGTCTAGAGTATTAACTTCTTTGTGAAACCAGCAACACCAATTTTTTAGAACAGATTTCTCATTAAAGGCCAATTTTCAGCAACAAACAGCCTCAATCCCTCAGGGCAACGGTTTTAACAAACTTAAAATACACTTGCAACTCACACATCCCTATGAATATTACAGAATTAAACCAGACTCATACAATGCCTTCTACGGAAGAGAAAGATTTTTATGTTACTGACCACATTGAGCCAGAGGAAACAGATTTACAGCGTGTAGCCGTCGAATTCACCGAAGACGATGAACTAGTGGTCTCTACTTCCCATAATTTCCGGAAAAGCGGCTCTGATGACACGGTGGGTGCGTTCTTTAAGGAGATGGCTCGTTACCCATTGCTCAAGCCAGACGAAGAGGTAGATTTAGCCCGTCGGGTTAAGTTCCTAGTAGAAATAGACCATCTCCACAACAGCTTACAGGAAAAATTAGACCGTAAACCAACTAAGGCTGAGGTAGCTGCAGCGGTCGAGATGACAGAACGTCAGTTGGAGGGGAATTTATATCGTGGTCGTGTGGCAAAACGCAAGATGATTCGCTCGAACTTGCGCTTAGTGGTTTCAATTGCTAAACGATATATAAATCGGGGTGTACCATTTCTAGATTTGATTCAAGAAGGTGCGTTGGGCTTAAACCGAGCAGCGGAAAAGTTTGACCCAGATAAGGGTTACAAGTTTTCTACCTATGCTTATTGGTGGATTCGTCAGGCCATTACTCGTACTATTGCCAATGATGCCCGAACTATTCGTCTACCAATCCACATTGTCGAAAAGCTAAATAAACTTAAAAAAGCTCAGCGGGAACTTAAACAAAAACTGCAGCGCAATCCTAATGAACTAGAACTTGCTCAAGCGCTAGAAATTTCCCTCTCCCATTTGCGTCAGTTGCTAGAACTGCGTAGGCGCTCCCTTTCTTTGAATCACAGAGTTGGTAAAGGGGAAGACACAGAACTGATGGATTTGCTCGAAGACAATGATCTACGATTGCCCGAAGATAAGATGAATGAATCCATGATGCGCCAGGAGATTTGGGAGGTTCTCAGTGATGTTCTGACTGAGCGGGAAAAAGATGTGATTTCTCTACGCTATGGTTTAGCCAGCAGTGAACCCTACACCCTAGAAGAAGTAGGAGGCATGTTCAATCTCTCTCGGGAACGGGTGCGTCAGATTCAAAGCAAAGCCATGCGTAAGCTACGCCGTCCCCAAGTGGCTCGACGGCTTAGAGACTGGTTGACCTAGTGCAGCAGGTCTTAGGTCAGCTCTTGACTTATAGATAAAGGGTAAGCTATCAGCGTGTCGCGTATCAGCTATCAGCGAACAGCGATTAGCGCTACAGATGGTGCTACTTGAGGTGCTATCAGCGCTGTAGCCACGCTACCGGAACAGTTTATGCCCATAGCCAAAGCTACACCGAACAGCTTTTGAATAAAATAAACTGACGCCTGATGAATAAAATAAGCTGACGGCTGACGGCTGACGGCTGTTGGCGTAGCCTGGGCGTAGCGCATATGCTTACGATAAAGGTTATGTCGAAATCAGGTAATTCCAGTTAATTAGTTACCCATTACCAGAGAAGGGATATGATAATTAATCAAATTGTCTTTTTGATTGTCCCTTTGCCAGCACTATGGGTAACTTTACCTTAAGACCAGCCACAGAAGCTGATGTAGCGATTCTGTTTAATTTGATTAAGGCTCTAGCAGAGTATGAGAAACTCTCCGAAGCTGTCACTGGCAATGCTGATGACCTGAAAGAACACCTGTTCGGCGCTAAACCCTACGTAGAGGCGATTATCGTTGAACAGGGTGGTCAAGGAGTGGGATTTGCACTGTTTTTTAACAACTATTCCACATTTCTAACTAAGCCAGGAATTTATCTAGAAGATTTATTTGTATTACCGGAATTTCGCCGCCAAGGCATCGGTAAAGCTATACTCAGTTACCTGGCTCAGCTAGCAGTGGACCGTGGCTATGGGCGTTTAGAATGGAGTGTACTGGATTGGAATGAACCTGCCATCGCATTTTATGAACGTATGGGAGCAGCAGTATTGCCAGACTGGAGAATTTGTCGAGTGACTGGGATAGGTCTCAATCAGCTAGCTGAGTATACTGATCCGGCAACGACTGACTAATGTTGCTTAAATGCTATACTAGGAAGTATATGCAGCTGCGACTCTAAACCCCTAGTTGCAGGTAAACTGCAAAAAGGACATAGGGTAATTTACATATTGGTTGATATAAAAAAAATCACAAATGACTATTTGGGTAAACGAGCAGATTGATCCATCGGGTCTTCTCTACTCTTGTATTGCCACTTGCAACGAAGAGCAGGCTAAGGATTGCCACGAGTCGTTTCAGGAGAACTTGACTGATCAGCAAAAAGCAGCGGGTTGGGTTGCCCGATTACGCACAGTTAAGTCTTGGGATGAAGTGCCGGTGAATACCTTGAAACTTAATTAGAATGTAGAATGTAGAATTGAGAATTGAGAATGAAGAATTGAGAATTGAGAATTGAGAATGAAGAATTGAGAATTCTACATTCATTCTACATTCTACATTCATTCTACATTCTACATTCTGCATTCTACATTCATTCTACATTCTACATTCTACATTCTACATTCTGCATTCTACATTCGCGCATTCTACATTCTACATTCTGCATTCTACATTCGCGCATTCTACATTCTCGGCGTTGCTGAATTAAGGAATGAATGCGCGATCATCTAGTTTTATTAAAGCCCCCGTTGGTCCCCCAAGCGAGCAATCCCTCGCTTGGGGGACTTTGAGAGTTTTTCCCCCCAAGCGAGCAATCCCTCGCTTGGGGGGCTAGGGGGGCGAAACCATACTGAGAATCAGCAACGCCACATTCTCAGCCTAAGATCTATTTTGGCTTGGGCAGTCGTAGCAAATTGGAACGGATTGGACCGAGAATGCGGTTTAGCTCACGCAATTGATCAGCTGTCCCCATACAAATCAGCAGGTCTCCTGGTATGAGTTTAGTGTCACCGTCTGGTCCAGCAATCAGACGACCGGAATCCCGGCGAATTGCTAAAACCAAAGCACCAGTTTGCGATCGCAGTCGGGCTTCCCTGAGGGTTTTGCCCACGCAAGGACAGGTTTCGGGGTCTAGCAGAAACTCTTCCATATAAAAAGAGCTATCAGTTCCGGTTAGAATCCCATCCACAAAATCCATGACTTGGGGTCTAAGGGCTGCAGCTGCCAAGCGTCTACCACCAGTGATGTAGGGAGAGACTACAGCATCTGCACCAGCTCGCTGCAACTTTTGAACAGCTTCTTCGGAGCTAGCACGAGCGATGGCTCGAATTCGAGGATTGAGGGTTTTGGCAGACAAGATAATATAGAGATTTTCAGCATCTGAGGGCAGGGCAGCCACCAGACAAATTGCCCGTTCAATCCCCACATTTAGCAGAGTTTCATCCAAGGTGGCATCTCCGTGTACAGAAATACAACCCATATCCTGGACAGCCTGAACCTGTTCCAATCGGGAGTCAATTGTTACAAATGGGATGCCCTCAGCCTTAAATTCCAGAGCAATCTGACGCCCAGTCCGTCCAAACCCACACAAAATGTAGTGTTTCGTCAAACTATCTAGCAAGCGCTTCTGTTGCCTCATGCGAATTCCATCTTGAAAGTAGCCTTGAATTAGGGCTTCTGTAAACCGGTTAACAATGTAACCGATACTAATAATGCCCATAAAAATCAGACAAATGCTAAATAGTTTTGCCCGATCTCCCATCGGCCGTACTTCTTGATAGCCCACTGTCGAAAGGGTGATTACCGTCATGTAGGCTGACTCCAACCAGCCCCAGCCTTCAACCACCCGATACCACAGAGTTCCAATCAGAAATACACCCCCGAGAGTGATCGCACCGGCAATCAGCTCTTGGCGAAGACGTCGATATTTTTGCTCAAGGGTTGAATACACCGTTGCTTGTCATGGGTTAACTTAACTTAATACCTAGATAAAATTCAGGTGAAACTGGCAACACCGACAGCTGACAGTGGTTTTTAATATTACATATATGAATATGATTAAGTGTATTGGTTTGCTATCGGTATAGTTGACAAATATAGTTGACAGATATAGTTAACAAATATAGTTAACAAATATAGTTAACAAATATAGTTAATAAATATAGTTGATAAATATAGTTCACAGATACGGCGGTTTGCAATTCAGTTAGGTACAAAGTTCTGGGTTTTTAGGGAACAGAGAACAGCGGATCTGGGAACAGGGACAACAATCCTGTGTACCTGATAGTTATGCAAACCGCCCTATATAGTTCACAGATATAGTTCACAGATATAGTTCACAGATATATAGTTCACAGATATATAGTTCACAGATATATAGTTCACAGATATAGTTCACAGATATAGTTCACAGATATAGTTCACAGATATAGTTCACAGATATAGTTCACAGATATAGTTCACAGATATAGTTCACAGATATAGTTCACAGATATAGTTCACAAATATAATATATAGTTCAAAGATATAGTTCACAGATATAGTAAAGTGTTCAAGACATATGAAACCAGGCGGTCAATGCGACTGCCAAGGCATCTGCTAAATCATCTGGTTTGGGGATGGTGTCTAAGTTTAACTCCCGCATAACAGCCTGCTGAACCTCATATTTATCCGCATTACCATATCCGGTCATTGCCTGTTTAATCTGACCCGGTGTAAACTCTACCATTGGAACTTGATGTTGTGCTGTTACTAACACCACAACACCCCGTGCCTGAGCTACGGAGATCGTAGTACTCATACGGTAGAAAAAAAGTTTTTCAATCGCCACCAGATCCGGTTGGCAGTGTTCAAGCAGGGTGTGTAAATCCTCGTAAATCGTACACAGTCGTGAGCCGTAATCAGTCTTGGCAGGGGTTTGGATGATGCCAAAATCTAGCAACTGCAATGGTTCAAGGGTTGCCTGTATTAGTGACTGCCTAGAAGGCTTGGCCACTCCTAAGGAGCCTTTTGTGTTTGCTGACTTACTAATTTTGGTGGTTTGGCAACTAATTGCGCCAAAACCTAAAGTAGCTAGTCCTGGGTCAATTCCCAAAATTCGCTTTTCCATCTGGCTCACTGCAGTTAATCCCTTTCGAGTGTAATCACTAAATTAGGTTAATGGTGTTAGTGCTATCATCCCTATTACCTAGTGCTATGATCCCTAGTACCTGTAGCGTTCGGCATTAAGTCATGACCTCTAAGCAGCCACACCTTAACGGGAATCAAAGAAGTCTGGGGTAGCTGACTACTTGGGATTATTCTGTTTCACCCCGTATTTTTTGGGGTTACGCTACTACTCTCATACCCTAAATGGCAACTCAATCGACCTCACCACTTTCGGCATATCCACGGGTAAATTCTGATCATAACGTTTAGGTACCGGATATTGTATTAATCACACCTTAGCCTAATTATCTGAAACTGTGGTGATCAGTACCAGCTTCATGGTGAATTCACCATTGAGGTGCGACCCAAGGGCGCGAGCAATCCCTCGCGCCCTTGGAGGCGCGCACCTTGATCAGTAATATCAATGAAAACCGCTATACCTGAAGGGTGAGCGGCTATGTGAATCACGCGCTTTTCACACGAATGTTTGATTAGGCAAAGAAAGTACCAATCTGACAGGCACTTCCGGAGCCTTAGCCGTTCCTCACTACATGCATCGCCTCCTTGTCAAGTGCTGGAGTTCGACCAGCAATGTCTATCCAGCTTTTGTACTTACCATACTCAGTGTAGTTATGTCCTCAATCAGTCTTTTCAAAAGAGCTCTACGTACCCTACAAAATGAATCGAGAGGTCGAATTCCTCAGCGGGTCAACCGTTGGTTTAAGTGGTTAGCCCCTGGATTACTGGTGAAGCGTTGGATACTTTTAAGTGCTGGTGGTGTAGTGCTAACAAGTTTGGGATTAGCGATTTGGGTAAAGCTGACCCCAGTTTTTTACATCATTAAATTCACAGCCCAAGTTTTAGAGAAAATTACCACCATTATTCCTAACCATGTGTCTGGTCCAATTGCGCTGATCTTGGGTCTGGTTTTCATCTTCTGGGGGCAAACCCGGACGGTAGGATCAATTACGGAAGTTTTAAAACCCGACCACGATCGAAAACTGATTGATGTGCTGATGGATCATCGTCGGTTAAACCGGGGACCGAAAATTGTAGTCATTGGGGGTGGCACTGGTCTTTCTAGCTTACTTAGAGGACTAAAGGTTTATAGTGCTAATATCACTGCTATTGTTACGGTAGCTGATGATGGCGGTTCCAGTGGACGGCTGCGACGGGAAATTGGAGTGCTACCACCGGGGGATATTCGTCACTGTTTAACGGCACTGGCAGACCAAGAAAAGTTGTTAACCGAACTGTTTGAATACCGTTTTCGAGCTGGTAGTGGTTTAGTCGGTCACAGTTTTGGAAACCTTTTCCTGACCGCAATGAGTGATATTACTGGGGATCTAGAACAAGCTGTTGCTGCTAGTTCTCAGGTATTAGCAGTGCGAGGAAGAGTGTTGCCAGCTACCCTAACTGATGTCAGCCTTTGGGCTGAATTAGCTGATGGACGTCGGATTGAAGGAGAGTCTAATATTACTGATGCTCGGGGAGTGATCAAAAAAATTGGTTGTACTCCCGAACATCCACCTGCTTTACCAGCAGCACTCAAGGCAATTCAGGAAGCAGATTATATTATAATAGGACCCGGTAGCCTCTATACCAGCATTATTCCCAATCTGTTGGTGCCAGAAATTACCGATGCGATCGCAGCTCGCTTGATACCCCGCATCTACGTTTGTAATATCATGACCCAGCCAGGGGAAACTGATGGATATAGTGTCTCTGATCATATCAAAGCTATTGATGAAGCCTGTGGTAAAAGGCTATTTAACGCGATACTGGTGAATCGAAAATACCCCTCAGCTGGCTCACTGATTAAGTATGCTCAAGTTAAGTCTCATCCAGTATTTCTAGATCGAGAAGAAACTTCTAAATTAGGGCGTCGGATTGTAGTGACCAATGTAATGTATGAAGATGAGGAAACTAATTTAGTGCGGCACAATTCAGAAAGGCTGGCAAGGGTTTTATTACGATGGTATAGTCGAGCGCATGCTTAGATAAGGTGAGTGCGATGAAAATTTTTAAAGGAAAATAAAAGCTGAGATGTTAACTCAGAATAACCATTATTCGAGGTACTCTATTGCTAATAACTAATGACCAAAATTTTTCTAGCTGATGCTGAAGCAACCCGTACGCTAGGTGTGGAATTGGGGAAAACTCTCCCAGCTAGTAGCATCATTTTGCTGGAGGGAGACTTAGGGGCTGGCAAAACAACCCTAGTTCAGGGTATTGGTGAGGGACTAGGCATTTCTGATGCCATTGTTAGTCCCACCTTTACTCTGATCAATGAGTACACAGAGGGACGTCTTCCCCTGTATCACCTCGATTTGTACCGCTTATCCACCTCAGAAGTAGAGTCATTAAACCCAGAACACTACTCGGAGGGAATTGAGGTTGCTCCGGGAATTGTGGCCATCGAGTGGGCTGAGCGCCTACACTATTTGCCACCCAGTTATCTACATCTGACACTAACCTATTCCCAGGACGGTGGACGTCAGGCTCAATTCACCTGTAACGGTCAGTTTGATTTAGGTTGGCTGTTGGATAGGTTATCTGGTTGTTCGCCCTTGGCGTCGAGTGTAGAGTAGGTTAAAGGTTAGTGGGATTGAGGTTGCCTGTTTGATAAGTTAGAAGGTTTAAGGTCTAAGGTTAGAAAGGTTGAACGCGATCGCGTGGCCGAAAGGCCAAGGTTAAGTACCTGGACATAAATTCCGTTAACTGTGTTGTTAACTTGATTAGAGTTACTCAACCCCTTTCTGTTTCCTGATCCGAAGTTCCCTATTTCTTGATATCAACAGTCAACTTTAATTTTTTCCCACTACCTATTCAATCCTATTATTAAATCCTATAGTTAAATCCGATAGTGTTTAACTGGTAAAAGTTAAAGCTTCACCTCGCACATCTGTGTTCAATTTTCCTCTGTCGTAGACTACTTGACCACCAACAATGGTCATCACTGGCCATCCGGTTAAGTTCCAACCTTCAAAAGGACTCCAGCCGCATTTCGTTAAAAGTTCTTCCCGTAACACTGGGTGGTAATTTTCCAAATCTACCAGTACCAAATCCGCATCATAGCCAGGAGCGATCGCACCTTTGTTGGGAATTCCATAAGCCTTAGCAACTGCTGTAGACATCCAGTCAGATACTTGAGCCACACTACACCGTCCCTCTATGGCTTGAGTCAGCATCAGTGGCAGAGATGTTTCTACTCCAGGCATTCCCGAAGGAGTGTGGGGGTACCCTTTGGCTTTTTCCTCCAAGGTATGAGGAGCATGGTCTGTAGCGATAAAATCGATCACGCCATCGAGTAGAGCTTGCCAAAGAACTTCGTTGTCGTGGCAGGAGCGCAAAGGCGGATTCATCTGTGCCAGGGTACCAATCTCTGCATAGGCATCGGTATTTAGTAATAAGTGCTGGGGAGTGACTTCCGCCGTCACCCAGCTAGGTTTGTCTTCCCTAAGCAATTCAGCTTCTTCCGCTGTGGATAGGTGCAAAATATGCAAGCGCCGCTGATATTTTTTAGACAACTTCAGGGCTAACTTGGTGGCATTAAGGGCAGCTTGATTGTCCTGAATCTTAGAGTGAACAGCAGGGTCAGTAATTCCAGCAAATTCCTTACGCCGCTGATTAATTCTAGCTTGGTCTTCAGCGTGTACTGCAATTAAGCGATTGTACTTCCGAGAACCTTCGCTAAAACCTTGAGCAAAAATTGGTTCTATCACTGCTTCATGATCTACCAATAGTGCACCATGAGCTGAACCCATGAATATCTTAATCCCACAAGTCGGCTGGGCATTGTGCAAATCTGGCTGATTTGCTGGTGTTGCGCCGATAAAAAAGCCATAATTAACTAAACACTTATCTGCCGCTCGCTTGAGCTTGTCATCCAGTGGGGCTTGGGTCGTCGTCGTCGGACGAGTATTCGGCATCTCTAAAAAGGACGTCACTCCACCCTTGGCACAGGCACAACTGGCAGTAAATAAGTCTTCTTTATGTTCTAGACCTGGTTCCCGAAAATGGACTTGGGGATCAATTACCCCTGGCAACAAAGTTAAGCCTTGAGCGTCTATTTCTTTATATGCCGTAACGTCCGTTGGCACTGGGATTTCTGGGGCAACCTGAACAATCCTTCGACCGCAGGTGTGGATATCCCCCAGTAAAAATTCACCAGAGGGCAATAGAATACGAGCATGGCGGATAAACAAGCAAAAGTCAGACAACATAGGAGGATGTTAGAATTTGACAGTTTCCCTGCTCGGTGTCTAGGTAGATACAGTAGATACAAACCTGATATATAGCTAAATACAGACAACCGCAGCTAACCTACCACCATGGCACAAACAAACAGGGTTGTCCTGCCAAATTGACTTTATTCACAAAACTTTACATAATCTTGATTTAGGCTCCCCTACTAACTTTAAATTTTTAAGATCTAGCTAGAAAACCCCAGAGGTTTAAATTTGCTGTTAAATTTGCTGTTAAACTTGCTGATAATTTCCCAATCAGCTATTTGTTTAAATTTCCTCAAACTTGTGTATCGGTAGTAGTTGAATGGATATGAGTCGTGTACCAGATAAAAGACCAGAAAAAAAACCTACACAGCCTTCTAAAGACAATGCTTGGGTAGAAGGAATCAAAACGATTAGCTTGAGTGCTGTTCTTGCCTTTGGGATTCGCACGTTTGTGGCTGAAGCGCGATACATCCCATCGGGATCGATGCTACCGACACTACAGATTAACGACCGCTTGATTATTGATAAGATAAGTTATCGCTTTTTCCAAGACCCACAACGAGGAGAAATTGTGGTATTTGCTCCCACTGAAAGGCTGAAAGAGCAAAACTTTAAAGATGCTTTTATCAAGCGTGTAATTGGTTTACCCGGTGACAAGGTTTTGGTGAAAAATGGGCGAGTTTATATCAATGATAAAGAAATAGAGGAAAAGTATATCGAAGAAGCACCACAGTACGATTTTGGACCACAAACAGTACCACCAGACCAATACCTAGTACTGGGAGATAACCGTAACAATAGTTACGACTCTCACCACTGGGGCTTTGTCCCTCGTGACAAAATTATCGGTCGTGCTGTAGTGCGGTTTTGGCCGTTAAATCGAATGGGGAAATTGAAACCAAATCCGATTTATCCTGAAGGATTAAATCAGTCAACTGACTTATGAAGTCTAAGTACTTCATTATTCATATTTTACACTCGCTTCGCTCGCTGGACACCAAGTTTGCACGACACGACCAATTAATTCTTGCCCTAGCCAGGGGGTATTACTAGAAAGGGATTTGAGGTTTTTTTGGTGAACAATCCAAGGGGATTGAGGATTGAATAAGACTAACTCAGCGGATTGACCAGTAGCAGTGCTAGGGGGGTCTTGCTGTAGACAAATAGCAGGATTTGTGCTAAGACTTTTCCAAAGTTCTAAAGCTGACCAATCCCCTGTCTCGACTAGAGTATGCCAGAGCAGGGGTAGGGCTAGCTCTAAACCAATCACTCCTGGTGGTGCTTCAGCAAAGGCAACGGTTTTTTCTTCATAAGTGTAGGGAGCGTGGTCAATTGCGATCGCATCAATAATCCCCTCCCGAACACCTCGGATCAGTGCGGCTTGGTCAACTGGGTTTCCCAACGGCGGTTCCAAGCGCAAATTGGAGTTGTAACTGCATAAGTCTTCCGTATTGAGCAATAGATGCATCCAAGTGGTACTGGCTGTTACTGGCAACCCCGCTGCTTTGGCTGATTCAATCAATTGGACAGCACGACTGGTGGAGATACGCATGAGATGGACTGGCGTGCCAGTGGTTGCTACCACTTCTAATAAGGCAGCGATAGCGGATGATTCTGCGATCGCAGGATTCCCTGGCAAACCCAAAGCAATTGACTGGATACCTTCTCGCATCACTCCCCCATTTGCCAACTTAGGGTCACAAGCCCAAAGTGCCACTGGTTTACCCAAGGATTGTAGGTATTCCAACAACCGTCGAACTAGTGCTAAATTACATAAAGGACCTTCATCGGTAAAGCCCACTACTCCCCCTAAAGCTAGTTCAGCTAATTCAGTCATTTGCTGTCCTTCTAACCCGATGGTGAAGGCACCCCAGTGATAGAGTTGAGGTGAGCAAGGGGGGAGGCTTAGATAGGGAGAGTTTTGGAGTTCTTGCCGTTGTGCTAAAACAGCAGAATTGTCTAGGGGGGGTTTAGTGTCAGGCAAAATGGCTAAGCGAGTAAAGCCTCCATTTGCCGCTGCTGCCAGTAGTGAAGACCAGGTTTCCCGTTGCTCATGTCCTGGTGCACCAGAATGGCTGTAGAGGTCTACTAGTCCTGGTCCTAAAATGTGTCCCTGACAATCTTGCACCACTGTATCGCCAGAGATTTCCTTGATGTGAGTTTCTACTGCCGTGATTACACCATCAGTAATCAGCACATCAGCGACTTGGTCAATTCCAGAAACTGGGTCTAAAACCCGGACTTGTTGAAGTAGTTTACTATTCATTGGGGAAACGGAAAATGAAAAATAATTGGCTTTTAACTTAATCCCCCTTTCTAGCTAATCATATTTAAATTACTTGTTATGACGACTTATTTTTTACATTACTAAGTATATTTTTAAAATATAGCAGTCGCCAGCGATGCAGCGCGGTCTTGGGGAGGCAGCGCGGTCTTGGGGGTCCCCCCCATGAGCGACTGCCGTGGTTTCCCCCGGAGACGAAACCTGATTACGTTGAGCCTTTATGGTTGGTAGGTTATGCAAAAAAGGGTTAAAACTTATTGATTAAGGCTCAACTGTCTTACGGTAACTTCAAACCATGAGCGACTGCATCAAGACAGGGCAGTTAGGACATGACAAAAGTCTCACACCCTTTGTAAGCGCAAGAGTTTGACTTCTGACTTCTGACTTCTGACTTTTGACTTCTGCTATACCACTTTGCCAGATTTTGTCAGACTTATAAAGATGTAATAAATAGGCCGAAAACAATTTATTTTTCAAGCTTTATGAGTCATTACAGACTTTCTGGGAGCATCCAAATTTGGAATAAACATACCACATTAAGCTGTATTAACGTGATGTTAATGCCTATAGAATAAGAGATATTTACCAAAATAGTATGCTCCCGAATTGATTAATTTTTATTGGCAGCAAATACGTTAACCAATTTGACCACTTGTGCAGGTCTATGATAAAATGTCCAATGCTGCGGAGACTCTGTTATAGCGTCAGTGTTGGATATTTTCAGCCTTTTTGTGATGTCTTCACTATTGGAAAACGTGGCTAAGTAAGTTGTTATTTCGCTAGCGCTGTAAGTAACATAATCATCATCATTTTCTATTTGACCGTTTCTATCTCCTGGAGCATCATTTTTCAAAAGAAGAAATGAGATATGGTTAGGGGGAGCAATAAGTTCCACATATTGCGTCGGCAACAGATCACGGTCACAAAATGAATGTAGAGTTAAGTCACATATTTCCATCTCAGTTTCACTACTCGCCAGGGCATTCATCCCATTGATTGTTAGCACTAGCATACAGGTTAATAACGTTACAAAACAAGTTTTGATCATTTTTTTCATTTCTTTTTTGCTTCTCCTACTTTTGGCCGACTGTAGTCAATTAACTAATTTTTTAACACTACTACGTTTTCTACCTGAAAGTTGAGGTGTAAAACCTAATAGTTGAGGTCAAAAAAATCTTTATTGAAGGCTAAAATCGAGCACTGTTGGACTTTTCTCATTTTATCAGTATAAACGAGTTGTTCGAGTTTAAAACCACTCGCTGCAAATAAATCATTATATTCTTATTCCGTGCGCCAGTAACCTTCAACCGATTAACCTTCAACCTATTTTCACATTCGCTCCATAAACTGCCACTGCAACCCCAACTAACAATACCACGGCACCTACCAAGACCAATACCCCCGGCACTTCCTGAAAAATCAGATAGCCCAAAAAACAAGCACCAACCGGTTCAAACAAAATAGCCAGGGTCACCAGGGTAGGATTAATCCAGCGTACCAACCAGTTAAAACTGGTATGTCCCACCATTTGGGGGAAAAGTGCCAATAACAAGATGTAGAGGTAAACTCCTACCGGATAATTGAGATAACTGACACCCCAGAGTAAGGATAACAGTAACAACACCAAAGCCCCCATACTGTAGGCGACAGCACTATAGCTACCGATACTCAAACCCCGCTGCTGTGCTTCACGTCCCCAAAGTACATACAAACTTGCTATCACTGCTGCCATCAATGCTAGAGAATTCCCCAACAGAGGATTACTCCCACCACTAATAGCACCCCCATCCCCCAAACTAATCAGCACAGCACCTACAAAGGCTACACCAATCCCCAAAACCGTCAGCCTAGTTAGTTTTTCCTTGAACCACAGCCAAGAAACTAGAGCAACCCAAATCGGAGTTGTGGTAACTAAGGTAGTAGATGCCGCAATGGAAGTAAAAGACAAGGAAGTAATCCAAGTCACAAAGTGTAGCGCTAAACAAATACCAGCCCCACTGGCATAGAGTAATGCACCTGGACCTAGCTGAGCTTGCCTGAAATTGCGCCAAGCTGGTAACAGTAGCATAGACGCAATAGTAAGGCGAGACCCAGCCACGAACAGGCTAAACCCTACCCCACTCACCCCAGCCGATGCGATCGCTAATCGCACAAAAATAGCTGATGTCGAAATCGCCAACACACCAGCCAAGAAAACCAATCCCACCTGCCACCGCAGCGGCTGCTTTATAATTTTCATAGCCATACAGCTTCAATCCCCAACCATTACCATTATTCCGCCAGAGGTACCAGGTGAGAAGTGAAGAAGTCTACTTAATCCTTGATAATTTCTAATTTAGAATTTAAACTATGTTTGAACTACCGCCACTCAATACTAATACAATTTGGTCAATTTTAAACGAAGAAATTGATGACGATACCGTTAATAAACTACTCTGGTACTATCTAGGTTATCGTTATAACTCAACTACCGGGCAGTGGGATATAACTGAGGTTAATCCTGAATGGCAAGAAGACTATCCCGAGCCACCCAATTTCCTAGAAAGCCGCCCTGCTACGGTAAAACTAACCCGTTCAATACCCAAAGAAAATAAACAGCTATTGAAAGAAAAATTAGGTTTCAAAGGTTACAAAATCGGGGAATTTGGTCCTCGACAAACTCGCCGAGCTACCGCAGCAAACTGGTTACTGAATTATATGGAACAAAACGGTATTGCCTCAGTCTAGCGTTTTTCATACTTATGAGGTACACAGGATTTTTTCCCTATTCCCTGCTCCCTGCTCCCTGCTTCCTAAAACTTAGGAAGTTGTACCTCAACCAATTGAGAAATGCTATGTAAAATACTTCATCCTTCAACCGTACTCGATAAATCAGTAGGAACAACTACACACTCCAACTCCGCCTTGTGACTCTCCTGCTGGTTCTCCAAATTAATTGCGATCGCTTCAATTCTGATTTGAGTCGTGCCTTCGGGTATAACTAATTGAGTCATTGCCTCCAGCTCCCCAGCCGCATTGGGGAGTAAATCTATAATAGAACGGGTTTCCTGGAGCAGAGAGCGAGTTTGCACGTCTTTAACCCACAATTTAATACATAGACGAGATTGACTAGGAGGAAGTTTTATGGTAACCATTACCTTTTCTCCAGCAACCAACTCCCTAGTAGTCGGTATTGATAAAGTGGGTGCTGTTAAGGTCGCATCCAACTCTAGGGATGAAAGATTCTCCAGTTTCGCCTTAACGTCATGTTGCTTAGTTGCAGTAGCTTTTGTAGCTTGTGGGGCTATTTCTATATCGTCTACTACAATTTCCTGAGTGCTCCAATCGTGACTAGTAATACCAACTCTAGGGGGTGTCTTTGGCATTGCTAATTCTGAACTAACTAGCGACAAATCCTCAGATTCTGTCATTGACTCCAAGACCTTTTCTGGAAATTCCCTAACCTCTTCTTGGTTGCTAGCCGTTTGATTCCTCTGTTCATCTTCCACTGCTGAGTGATCTTGCCCAGCAGGATTACTCTCTGGGGATAATTCTAACCTCAGCAATTCCATCAATTCATCATCTTCCGCTAAAGCACTCAACCGTGACCAAAAACGCTCTTCCATGTTTAAGGCTCGGAAAGCATCTTCTAAAGCGATTGACTCAGGATCTTGTACAGAATCTGGAGTCTCCCACCGAGTAGTATTCAATAATTGGTTTAGCTTGGAATTCTTGAACTGGGTATCAAGGGATTCTGAATCCTCTAACTGAACATCTGTCTGAGATTGATCAATCTCACTAATCTCAATAGTTTGGATTGCCTCAGATTCCGTTAGGGAATTAATCAGCACTTCAGAAGCATCATTAGAATTAGATGAGACCTCAGAATTTATCTCTAAGTTACTATCTTCAGTAGTATTTTTAGTACTATCTTTGGACTGTTCTACTGTGTCTTGAACTAATGTGTCTTGAACTAATGTGTCTTGAACTACTGTGTCTTGAACTACTGTGTCTTGAACTACTGTGTCTTGAGGCTGTAACTCTGACCCAGTATCTTGCTCTCGATTATTTAGTTCTGGATTGGCTGTAGTCGAGGATTCTTGATCATCTAGGGAAACGGAATCAGATCCTTTAGACTGATCTTGGACATCTTCGTGCTTTGCCTCAGGGTCAGCCACCGACTGCATTGTAGGCAAATTGGGCAATTCGAGGGATTTAACAGTTATGTCACTCGGCTGATGCTGGTAAAGTTTTGGTGGTAAAGACCGTCCAGAGATAGGTTGCAAGAACAGAGATGGATGGTTTTGGGGTAGCTCAACCAGATCCAGCGTAGTCTCCTCTAAGGGGTATTCATCTAATAATAGAAGGTCTTGATCAGGTTGATCAGGTTTGGCAGATTGAGCGATGCGATTAGCAAGTACTACCATGGTTTCCATGGGCATCCCCTGATTCCCTGGCACAATTACTTCTAATAAATCCTCTACATTAGCTGTAACAGTAAATTGTTGAGTTGCTAAAGGAGTTGACTGTGAATTATAAAGGGTGATTTTTCCTAAAATTAGACCACTTTGGCAATCCGTCGGAATATCTAGACTATGGCTAAATCCTAAAAATAACTCCTCTTGAGATAGTGAGTACTCAATATCTAACAAACGTTTTCCTGTTTGAGGAAACCGCAATTGATAGCGTAGAGTAGCAGGGAATAAGTTTTCTAAAACACTATCTAAAACACTAACTGTTATACTATCACCATTATTATTAATTTTATCATTATCTACTACCAATGCTCCTTTGATAGTCAACGACTCTCCTCGCTTTGCCAGGAAAATTTCCTTATCTAGTCTTAGGGTTAAACCGTACTGATTAACATCTGTATCTGAAACCCAATCTGAATCAGAGGTTTTTCTTAGCTGTTGGTTATCTTCAGATTCCCTATCTTCCAACTCATCCAATACTGGCTGAAGCACCTGTTGTAGTAGTTGCTCCAAAGTTTCCAGAGATTCCTCCATGATGGAATTCTCAACAGTCGATTGGAGTGGTAAGTCTTCCGAGATAGTTGCTGTTAGTTGTTGGTTGGTCTCAGAATTAACCGGTGCCTCTGGGTAAACCTCTTCTACCTCTTCCAAAACTGTCTCTGGGCTAGGACTAGATTCCTCTGGGCTAACCCCAATTGGTGCTTGGGCTTGGTCAACAGGTAACTCTGGTGCAGCAATGGTTATGGGTTGTTGCTCTGGTGGTGTTATCTGACTCTCGTACTCCTGAGGGTTAGATAATTCTGATCTAGCATCTGAGCTAGCATCTGTTACTTTCAGGTCATTAGCAATAGTATTGGTGGAGGGAGAATCAACAGCTAGCTCAGGTGTACTCAGGGAATTGTCTAGTTGAGGCGGCTGAGTATCAGTTTCGGTGACTTCTACTGGGGTGGCTTCTACTGGGGTGGATTCTACTGGGGTAGATTCTACTGGGGTAGATTCTACTGGCGTGGATTCTGCTACTGATGAGGATACAGAGGTTTTCGGGGGTGTCTCTACATCTTTGACTTTGGGTATGACTTGTAGCGCTAAAGATTTTCGCCAGGACTCACCCAGAAAATCGTCCATGATATCGTTACTGCAACGTAACTTCCACAGACCAGGTTTAAGCTTGGTGAAAGGAATAACCACCATTAACCCTTCTGAGTTGGTGCGACGCCATCGTTTCTGGGACTTGCGTTTGGGTGGCACTTGCTCTGTGCTATCATAGCTGACGCAAATTTCTACATCAGTATTGGGCCGGTTGGAACGAGCCACTATCCGATACCGACCGGATTCTATCTCCATCTCAGAAGACTTGATTGGCTTCCAGGAGCGCTCCCCCTCTTTCTGTAGTAGAAATTCCCAGTACTTCTTAGCCATTGTCGATATCTATGACCCAAAGACCTGCTAATGGACTTGATTGCTTTTCCAATTAGCTTACACTTTAAGTCGAGTATTTTGCTTATCCCCACCCTCGGGATTTGTCAACCACCGGATTCGACAGAGTGACTGACATCTACTCTGTTTAAGGGGATAAGAAAGCAATACCACAAAATTAACCTTTAAGATGTGCTTGTTGATACTAAATTTTAGGGCTAATCTTAAGAAGTAAGCATTCAGCTATCAGCTATCAGCTATGAACCGAAGGCTTGTACCCATGTTACGGGAATGGCTCAGGGCTGACGGCTGACAGCTGACGGCTGAATGCTGACCTTAAGGATTATTCTAAGCCTGAGAGATCTCCTGCCTAAAGTGTTGCTGATTCGAAAGCTAGAATTTACCAATTCATCAGTTCATCTATTACAGTGCGAATACGATAAGTGTTCCGGTCACAAGGATTCACACAAATAACATCTACCCTGACATAATCACCTTTGGGAGCACATACAAGATTAAAAATAACGTTATTTCCTCTTTTATAGCGCCATGGGTGAAATTCAGTTTTTTCGATTTCTCCTCCATTTACAAGAATATTCATTTTTTCTATACCTTTCTTGTTACAGCTTGTCTCACTCCCACTACTAACGGAATGCCAACCTGTACTACCTCCATTTGCGCTTATTGCATTAGCTAATCCTTGGTTTAGGGTCATACTTACAATAGTTGCAACAGATAAAATGCTTAATTTATTTAACATCGTGATTCCTCCTTATCTCTTGTTAACTAATTTTATAACATCTTATTCTTATTGATTATTCTTAATAATCAATAAGAATAAGATGTTTTTTAAAAACTTAAAATTACTTAATATTTATTGGGTATAAATTTAAGGCATTGCTGAATTAAAATAGATAATAGCGTTTTCAAACGAGTTGTAAAATTATAGATTGTCGAAAAAGACAAGAAGCAAGAGGCAAAAAGCAACAGGGAAAAGAGCTCCAGAGTTTTATAGGAAACTCAAAAAAGACATTTTCAGTTTACATCTCAAATACAAATGCTATAAAACCGTAGGGGGTAAATCTCAATGCATGCTGTTTGATCCGGTGGGTGGAACGGGCATCTTGCCCGTGGGTGGAACGGGGCGGGCTGTCCCAATTCTGGCTACGAGGAGGAACATGAAGGCTCCCCTAAGGCACCCTACTCGACTAATCTTAAGGATTTTTCTAAGCCTCAGAGATAGCTTGTCTGAAGTGCCTAATAGCTTCAACTTTGGAAGCCATCATCAGACACCGAGACAATAAGTCAATATCCAAATCTGGCAAGACTTCACTCTGGGAAATTTTTTCGTAACCATCAAAGCGCAAGTGATACAAAGCAAATACACCATCCTCCCAAAACCAAACTTCGGGTACTCCTAATGATTGGTAACGACTTAGTTTGCTCTGATTACCACTGGTAAAGACAACTTCAATAGAGAGGTCTGCAATCACTCCTGACGCTCTACCAATTAGGTAAGATTGGTCTGCTTGTGCAGATGCTTCCCCTTCCTTCTCTTGGGTAAAGCTACCGGTTGGAGTGAACTCAATTTGTTTTTCAACAAAATAAGTACCCAGCAACAGTGCTATGACACCACTGAAGACTTCATGGTCTTGGGAAACTGCCAATATTTCTACCTCACCCCTGTAGTAGAACAGTCGAATTCCTGGGGAGTTGACGAACCCCGCTTGAATTGATTTGAAGTTATGCCAACTTACCCCGGAGTGGACTAGCCGTTGGTCTGTTTGTTTATCTACGACATAGGTCATGGCGATTATTCCTTGTTCACCATAGAAAGCCTAATCATGGAGTTTGCGATCGCAAACTTCCTGACTACCATCTTTGTAACCATTCAGCTGACAGCTGAGGGCTGACAGCTGACGGCTAACAGCTGACGCATCTTTCCTTACCAGATTAGCGAGATTATGTCCTCTTCAGCTATTGAACATTTGTTACCTTACCGAGACGAGTAAAGCGAATTTCAATCCTGCGCCTAGTTTGATCATCCTTTAAACTAATCGGAGCAATTTTTCCATTAGGTAAAATTAACTGGGCTGCAGAATAAGCCCGAAATTGCAACCCCTTCAGCCGCCCTTCCTTAGATTGAATCTCACGGAGTAATTGCACAACTGCCAAAGCTCGCATCAGTCCTAAATCAGCATTAGATCCTGGTCTAAGTTGACTGATAGAGGAATTTTTATTAACTACATTCCCAATGGTCTGGTCGATATTGCCAGCACCAAGATTAGGTTGACCATCGGTGTGACCAATCAGTTCTACTACATTAATTTCATAGTCCTTGGCATTGCTTTCAATCGCAGGGACAATTTGCTGCCGAATATAGTCTTTCATCGCTGAGGGAATTTCCGCACTGCCGGAATCAAATCGGTAAGCCCCCTGATCTTTGATTACAATAATTGGAGGTGTATCTGGTGGTTTTGGTGCTGCAGCAATCTGTACCTGCAAAGCCCTAACCTGCTGTTCTAGTGCCTTTTGGCGGTCAGTTGAGCGCTTTGCCCTAGCTCTCCAAATCGCTACGCCACGCTCAAGTTGATCAACCCGAACTGCCTTAGCTCGTAATTCCGCATTCTCCCTTGCTAATTGCACCACTTCATCTTCACTTCTGGTGAGATCATCAATGGTTGATTCCAAGGCAGTTTGTGCCAGCACAGACTTCAAAATAGACAGCAACAAAAATAAGATCAGGATCATGAAGGCATTAGACATTAAGTCTGTAAAGGCTGGCCAGAGATTTATCTCTTCATTCCAATCATTATTTCGTGAACGACGCATTTTATCAATTTCCTGTCAATTTTATAGTTATTATGTAAGTATTCAGCCGTCAGCCGTCAGCCGTCAGCTTATGCCCATAGCGCACGCTACTAATGGTGCTTTTGAATAAGCGATGCAGCCCCTACCCACTCGCGCTTTGCATCAAGAAAAGAGCTAAGCATTCGTTTAATTTGAGTTAGGTTCCAGCGTCGAAGCCTGTGCCACAAAGCTGATAGCTGATAGCTGATAGCTTACGTGATTATTTGTCATTTGCCAGGTTTATCGTTCACTGCTCAAACGCCTGACTAGCTCTCCTACAGTCATATCTTGGGTTATGCGAGTTGAACCATCGACTTGATTGGACTCAATCATTTTTTTGCTAATCTTAGCAATTTCCTGATTAGTGTTATTGAGATGATTGACAACTTTTTCAAGATTGTGTCGCATAATTTCATAATTATGCTGGTCAGTATTAGCTTGCTGAGTAAGACTTTGATCAAGGCGATCGCCTAAAGCCTGAATGCCCAGACTTACTCCTTCGGTATAGCTTTTCACATTTGACACTAACTTAGCCAATTCAGCCTGAACGTCACTCAAGCTATCGCTTCGAGAAACAATCCGTTGCTCTAATTGATCAAGCCTAGCGATCGCTGACTGAAATCCCTGTGCTCCTTGCTGAAGTTGGGGGATAATCTTCCCTAAGGCTTGTTGACTGTGATGATGCTGCTTCACTACATCTATAGAAGATTGTCTGAGGGCACTGATTTCTTCTGCCAATTTTACCAACTTAACCCCATGAAGTTGAAGTTCAGCCATTGCTACTCCCATAGCTTGGACTGATTGGGATAGCATACTGGCTGACTCAGAGAAACTGCTTTGGGTTCTAGTTAAATCTACTGTAGCCTTAGATAATTTTTGAGGAAACTGGCTATGCTCGAAGGTTTGAGCCACTTGGGTAAATTGAGCAGCAGCTAACTGAAATTCCTCAGCACTTCTGGCGATAGTACTAGCAGCTTGGAAGAATCTATTGTAAGAATTTTCTGCTATTTTAAGCACTTGAGTGTTAGCATCAGCAATTTCTTGAACTTTTTCTCGTAGTGAGGATTCCACTGCTTCTCGAACAGTCTGACCAAATTTCGCCAAAAAGTTGTCAAAGATATTGGACATCCCCTGAACCAATACATCCAGGCGTGTTTGCCCTACTAAAGTCGGCTGATAAATATTATCCAAGTAGTCTTCTAAGTAACTAATTAGATTATTTTTGGCTAGCCCTGTATTGAAGGCGACATTAACTACGGTTAAGACAGCACTAAAAAAGATCGCAGTTAAGCTAGTGGTAAAAGCAATCCCCATCCCTTCTAGGGGTTGCTGTAATTGGTTAACTAAAGTATTGATATCGGTAGCATCAGACTGACTGATTGTTTGACTCAGTGCTAACAAATTGATGGTGATGCCGATAAAGGTACCTAGTAAGCCAAAGGATAACAGTAAGCTAGGCATAATCCGACCAATGTAATCAATTTGGTCACAAGAGATGCCAACAACTTTCTCGTGGCTGTAGGCTTGGTCAATTAATGCGCCTGTATTGACCTGCTCTAAATGTCGGCTAGCATCTGAGAACCGTCTTTCTAGCTCCTCTACAATTCTGGGTTTTTTCCCACGAGGCTGTCCATGGATTAGTCTTCTTACTCGCTTCCCTAGGGATAAAAGATGGGTATGGAGAGCAAAACGTAGTAAAATTACGAATACTGATGGGATTACCACCAGTACTACAGTCAGGGCAATTAAGTAATCAGGTATTGGTAGCATAGCAGCAGCTGGGGAACTCTATAGGTGAAATGGTAGCGCAGCATCCTCAGGATGATAACCCATTTCTTTATAACCTAAGCATACCCAGACTTATCTCAAACCATTGATATTTAACTACGAAATAATAGGAGGTTATTGAGTGTTAACACTGAATAGTCAAGGGTGCATCTCCT
This sequence comes from Moorena sp. SIO3B2, assembly GCF_010692525.1. Lineage (NCBI taxonomy): Bacteria > Bacillati > Cyanobacteriota > Cyanophyceae > Coleofasciculales > Coleofasciculaceae > Moorena > Moorena sp. SIO3B2. The sequence goes on along the minus strand of NZ_JAAHHE010000023.1, from coordinate 35,368 downwards.
AACAGTTTGACCCAGCAGTGGTGCGTTACGGGCAACAACCTCACCCTGGCTACGAGGCCAAATATCAAGGCCCCCCTAACACACCCTACCCATACGAAGGTGCGTTACGGGCAACAACCTAACCCTGGCTACGAGGCGAAATATGAAGGCCCCCCTAACGCACCCTAAGCAACTCAACACTCAACACTCAACACTCAACGCAATTGTTCTATCTGCCCTTTTAACTGGTCAGTTTTATCCAATAAATCAGCTTGGGTCATAGTTTCTTGTTCCCCAGAGGCCAGCCATTTCAAATTCACTGTGTTGCTCTGAGCTTCAGCATCTCCGATCACTAAACAAGCCACCGCACCACTGCGGTCAGCTCGCTTAAACTGTTTACCAAAAGCACTTCCACTCAAGTCCAGTTCTACAGCCAACCCAGCTTGGCGCAGTTGTTGAGCCAGTTTCAACCCTTGAGCTTGAGCTACTTCACCTCTGGATACTAGATAAAAATCTAGCGCTAGGGTTGGTGATGCTTGCAGTTGTTGCAGCAAAATCACTAAACGCTCCAAACCAATGGCCCAACCAACGGCTGGAGTTTTATTTCCCCCCAATTCATGGACTAATCCGTCATAGCGACCACCACCACAAACTGTTGCTTGAGCGCCTAAGTCATCAGAGATAATTTCAAAGGCAGTGTGGGTGTAGTAATCCAACCCCCGCACCAAGCGAGGATTGAGCTGGTAACTAATCCCATTATCCTGCAACAACTGCTTTACCTGATCAAAATGACTTTGGGACTCTGAACTGAGGTAGTCTAAAATGCTCGGAGCATCCTGAGCAATCTCTTGAGTACGTTTGTCTTTACTATCTAAAATCCTGAGGGGATTGCGAGTTAAACGGTCTTGAGAATCTTCGTCCAACTCATCTTTGTAAGGAGTGAGGTAATCTACCAGAGCCTGTCGATACTGTTGACGGTCTTCGGTACTACCGACAGAATTCAGGTCAAGTTTCAGGTTAACTAGACCCAAGGTATTTAGGATATCGATTGCGATCGCAATTACTTCTGCATCTGCCCTCGGATCACGAGAACCAATCACCTCTACCCCCAATTGATGAAACTGTCGCTGTCGTCCAGCTTGGGGATTTTCATAGCGAAACATCGGACCGGTATACCAGAGCCGTTGTACTCCACCAGCAGCATAGAGGCTATTTTGAATATAAGCTCGCACTACTCCCGCTGTCCCTTCTGGACGTAGTGTCACCGAACGAGGAGGGGTTGCCCGGTCGTTGAAGGTATACATTTCCTTCCCCACCACATCAGTAGCTTCCCCAATCCCCCGTTCAAACAGTTCAGTGCGCTCAAAAATGGGAGGACGAATTTCTCGATAAGCCGCTCTATTGAGAATCTGTTGTGCGATCGCTTCTACTTGCTGCCAATATCCCACTTCGTCTGGCAGGATATCCCGTGTTCCTCGTAAAGCCTGGATTAAACCCATTAACCTTTTGCTTCCCCATCATGTGAGCTGCTGTCCACCATCGGAAGTGTCTTCTTCCCAGGCACCATAGCGATTTTGATAATAGGACAAAATTTGCTTGACCCGTTCTGTTTCTAATTTATCAGCAGTCTCGGCATACTCAATCCACAATCCACCAACTTGGCTCTGATTGTAATCAAACTGCTGGGATGTTTGGGGTAGTAAATCAGCGTCTACCCCTGTCACTTGCCGTAAATGGGCAGCTACCTCTCGATATACTGCCAAGGGTAAACCAGGACAACTAATTTGATAACGCAATAGTTTACACTGCTCCATGATCCTAGGGTACCTTGTATTAGGGATTAAGTAGCAGAACCATTAACCCAATTTCTAACACCTTTAGCTATCAGCGTGTCGCGTATCAGCTATCAGCCAAAGGTCTGTGGCAACGCTACTGCAACAGTTTATGCCCATAGCGTACGCTACTAATACTTTTTCATAAAATCAGCACAATTAGTAGCGTCAGCCAAGGCCAAAGGCTTTTGGGCCACGGTACGGGAATGGCTGATGGCTGACGGCTGATAGCTGAATGCTTACCTAACACCTAACACCGTGCCCTAAGGTTACCTCAAGAAGCTGATGTTGAGGTTTCTCCAACTCGTCTAGAGACTTCAACACCGTTTTCTTCCAGAATCACCACTGGATCTAAGCCTCTATACATTTCAATCCGCTTGACTAGCACTTGTCCACCTAATAGAAACTGTCCAGCTTGAACGCTACGACTAGGCTCATTAGGGACATCTAGGATAGCGTAATAGACACCCCTACCATTGTCAACTACCCCTGTGACACTGATCTTATATGCCAGTTCTGGTTCTGGTAGGATTGGCAGTTGCAGATCAAATTCAGGAGGGATAGGGGGGATACCATCCTTGACAACAGAGCTATTGTCTGGTTTTGAACCAGGCTTAGCTTTGCTCGTCTGTGTAGGCTGAGTTTTCTGGGGCCGTGGCAAAACATTTCCTCTTGATGAGCCAGGAGACTTTCTAGGGATTGATGAGCTTGGAGCCTTACGGTCGGGCTTGCTAGCTCTTGAAGGGCTGGTCGGCCTGCTAGCTCTTGAAGGGCTGGTCGGCCTGCTAGCTCTTGAGGGGCTGGTGGGTTTTACTGCTACACTACTTCCTGTCCCAGGACGCGGACGCAAAGCCGGTCTTGGTGGTGTAGGAATCAGAGGCTGTACCCTCGTAGGGGAACTACTTGGTCTGCCAGGATTGGGCAAAATCTCCACCTCTGGTTGCACTGAAATTGCTGCAAACGGGTCAAGACGTCCCTTATCAATCCGATTTCTTACTTCATTGCTTGGCAAGGTTGTGATCAACGGTGGTATTGGTATTACCTTTTCCTGCTCCGGTTTTTCCGGGGATTTAGGAGCAAATTCAGCTACAGGAGGAGAAGGTTTGGTGCTATCCGGGGAAGCCACCGGAGTAGGTTTAGGGGTAGTCGGCTCCACTTGATCAGCCTTTCTCCCCGGTTGACAGCCTCCTATAAGCAGAGCCAGCACACTCACCCATACGATGCATGATACTTTACCCATGACCACCTAAAAATAACGCTTTATCCGAGCATACCCTTGAAGTTATCGATCTGTGGCACCAACTTCTTTGAAGATAGGATTTTTTTGGCAAATTTCCAAAACTGGAGACTCTAAGCAAAAGGCTGTGGGCAGGTCAGCCGTCAGCCTTTTGCCAAAGGCTCACCCTTGGCCAAAGGCTACGCTGCGCGAATGCGAACAGCCGTCAGTGGTCAGCTTATTTTATCCAAAAGCACCTCAACTAGAGTCCAGTTACTTTGCCAGCTGTATAGGATTCTAGATAATTTTATATTATATTTATAATAATGTATGTAGTGAAAATTAATCTTAATCTTGTGTCGGTGTCATTAACTTTTGCAAAGCTTCCAAGCCTTTTTTAACGCGGCGGGATACCGTTACTACACTGATGTCTAAGCGCTGTGCTACCTCTTTTTGGGTCAAGTCATGTAAAAAAACAAATTCCAGCACTTCACGAGTGCGCTTTTCCAAATGAGCTAGGGCTTGTTGAATGCGGATTTGGTCTTCCTGTGCCAGCTGAAAACTGCGATAGCGAGGATCTGGCACTAACTCACCCAAGCTGGTGTTTCTGTCCTCTGAATCTCCCACTGGTGTATCTAAGCTCAGAGGTTCCCGATTTTGATGAGCTAGGGTAATTTCTTGCCATTCTTCTAGGGAAATGTTTAATGCTGCTGCTATTTCTTCTTCTGTCGGTTGCCGGTTTAACGTTGCTCGTAAATTTTGAGTAATTTCCACAGATTTTTGCCGTAGGGCTAGCCAGCGTCGAGGAATGCGAATTGAATAACCCCGATCTCGTAAATAGTGCTGAATTTCACCACGAATGTAGGGGATAGCGAAGGAACTAAATGCTATGCCCTTGGTGGAATCAAATCGTTCTATGGCAACAATTAAGCCAATACAGCCAACCTGAAGTAAGTCTTCGTAGCTTTCATTACACTGCTTGACCCAATGATGAGCTTCTCTCCTCACTAGTCCTAAATTGAGAGCAACTAGCTGATTGCGAAGTTCAGGGTCAGGATATTGCTGGTACTTTTGTAATAATGTTAAGCTTTGATACTTAAGTTTATGGTTAAGGTTAGTCGCCATAACAAAGTTGAAGGTGGTAGATTACAAGTAGATCACAATTAGATCACAATCGGCTATGAGACCGCTAACTCGTGCCAATTATCCTGGATGGCTGCAACAAATTTTTACTCCCTTTTGCTAATGGGTCAGGTTGAATTGGTAATGGTTGTCGGATTCCCGATTGACGATTTCCCGGATCCAATCCCCGGAAGATCTTATGTTGCATTCCTTTTCGATCAAGGGGTTCAGTTTTATTGGCGTGGGTTTATGCTAAAGTTTTGTTTGATAACATAGGTGATTTAGTTAATTTAGTTTATTAATCTCCAAAAGCACCGCCCTGGTCATAGTGTTATTGCTTTAATTGTAGATTTACCATTAAGTTTATTAAAACAGTAATTTCACCCGAATCCCGAATTAGAAACGATGAAAGTTTATTAATAATACATACAGGATAACGAAAACGCCACATTCCGATCAAAAAAGGGGCATACGCCCCTTAGCAATTAACGTTTTTGCCAATTTCCCATGCTGGGAGTCAGTGGCTTCCAAGACTCAAACCAAGGTCAGCTATGCTTGTTTTGGTTGAATGCGACCGTAAAATATTCCCTGAACTTTCACTTCTTCTGGCTCATCAGCACCTAAGTCAGTATCTGAGGGTTGTTCACTTATGAATGTACCAGCAATTTCGCCACTCTCGCTATCTACTTGAGCTATGCGCAGCTCAATGGTGCCTTCTCCCACATCTGCGCTCTTAACATTGGCAAACTCTTGGCTATCCGCTTGAGATGGCAGAGCAACCGAATTATCATAACCACTAGCCAGACCTCGACCTTTGGGATCTAGGAAAACAGCACCCCGATAAGAGGGGACGTAGAAATCACCAACAAAGTCGGTGGAAGCATTGATGCTCTCCAAACCAGGCTCAGTTGTGGCAACCAATTTTTTAATGGTAAACAGGAATGGGACTTGCTCACCTCCAGGCAACTGAATAGTGATGGGTTGGAAATCTATACCATCCTTTTCCAAAAACTTCAGACTACCATCTTCTTGAAAAACTAAGTCTCCTCGCACTTGAACCAGGCTAGAGGTATAACGGGTCAATAATTTGCCGGGAAGATATTCTGCCTCTTTGCGCTTAGTTCCTTCTTCCTTGACAAAGAAGTTGGTTGGCTGTACGCATATATCGACAATCTCATAGGACTGGTCAGGGTCTACAGGAATAGCACCCCGAGTCATTTCTGACAGCTGTGGACAGTTATTGGCTAAACCAGTGTTTTTAATCTGGTCATAGGTAAGTCCTTCGATACTTTCCAAGCTGGCTACATCTGGAGAACAGGAAGCTGTAAAGACCCCCAGACATAACGCGAGGAAGGCACAAATCAAAGCACGATACTTCATAGTCAATCTCAATCGTCAATAATCAGATCTAAAAATGTATGTTAGGTTGGTTCTGGAATTGGGTTGCTGGTGCCATAGGAGTTAAACAGCTGCTGCCCTCTAGGCATTGACCAGTATGATCCACAATTCACACCACACCCATGTTATAAGTCGGGCTACACACAAACTATCGGGAAGCTTGTTATTTGGTTGAACTACTGCCATTTGGGCATAGGGCATGCAAAAATGGCACCGATTCCGTGAGCCTCAGCTGTTCTTTAGAGCATTGTACACGGGAAGAGCCGCCTTTACTGCGACAGTTATTTGATGGAATGGATCGGGATAAAGATTTGGATTCAGAGCAATTACAGGCTAAATTACTAGAGATTAGCGCTGATCTTCGTTCTTTGGCAAAGAATTACCAAGATGATAACTTAGCGCTGTTGGCTATACTCAGGGGTTTAGAGGAAGTCCATGGCGAGATTCGAGACGGGTTATTTCAAGCCTCATTGCCGGATACTCGCCAGAAACTATATGATTTTCTAAAGGATATTGAAGAAAAGGGTGGTTGGCCCTATATTGAACGCATGAATCTAATCTCTGTACTTAATAAGCTGCCTGAGTCAGCCCGATCTAAGCAGGGTATCACTGACGACCACTAGGAAACTGTTGCCCAAGTCCTGGGATGATTGATAGAGATTTAGAACAGACCGAAGAGTCCGGAAGAGCGTGAAAACCAGACTATATCCCGCTTAAATTTAGGAAAAACCTTGCTTGCTGAGCAAGTCATCGGTGCTAGGCAATAGCCCAACGTCAATGGTGGGAGCCAATACACCCACTGGACAAAATCCCGACAGAGTGACTTAAGTTAAGTAACTACTATCAGTACTACTAGATGACGACAAAATAGCGAGACAAGCCAGATCAAGCTTTGGCGGGTCAGCAAGACACTAACTCTTTCCAATGCTAGGATTTTGCCGTCAGAGTATTAAAATTTAAGTAAGTATATACTACTATTATGGCGATTGCCGGAGATTCAATTAAATTTGGGACAGACGGCTGGCGAGGTATCATTGCCGCCGATTTTACCTTCGAGCGCTTGGCAATAGTTGCCCCTGTTGCTGCTCAAGTTCTGGCAGATGCTTATGGGGAAACCACGGGTAGCCAAACGATTATAGTGGGTCATGACCGACGCTTCATGGCAGAAGACTTTGCCAAAAAAACTGCAGAGGTGGTTCAATCTGCTGGTTTTGATGTCTTACTCTCTAACAGTTATGCTCCTACACCAGCCTTCAGTTGGGCAGCCAAGTCCCAAAATGCTTTGGGAGCTTTGGTAATTACTGCTAGTCATAATCCTGGCAATTACCTAGGCTTAAAAGTCAAAGGAGCGTTTGGTGGATCAGTTCCTCTAGAAATAACTAAACAGATTGAAGCCAAACTTTCTCAAGCACCAGCTACACCTAAGAAAGAGGGTAGTATCAAGACCTTTGACCCATGGTCAAGTTACTGTGATGCCTTAAGACAAAAGGTTGATATTGCCCTGATTCAACAGCTGATTAGTCAGGGTAAACTGACTGTCTTTGCCCATGTGATGAATGGTGCAGCAGCAGGAGGCTTGAACAAGATTCTTGGGGTACCTATTATCGAAATTAAGGCCGAACGGGATCCCTTATTTGGTGGCAAATCCCCAGAACCTTTACCCGGTTATCTGTCTGAGCTATTTGAAGCGCTCCAGAGTCACCACCGCGAACCGGGTGTTGAATTAGCGGTTGGGTTGGCATTTGATGGGGATAGCGATCGCATTGCAGCGGCTGATGCTCAGGGCAATTTCCTTAGCCCCCAAATCCTGATTCCCATCCTGATTGAACATCTAGCATCACGACGTAACTTTAGTGGTGAAGTGGTCAAAACCCTTAGTGGTTCTGACCTAATTCCTAGAGTGGCAGCACTGTATAATTTGCCAGTTTATGAGACTGCTATCGGTTACAAGTATATTGCTGACCGGATGTTATCCACTCCTGCTTTGCTAGGGGGTGAGGAATCCGGAGGCATTGGCTATGGCAACCATATTCCTGAGCGAGATGCTTTATTATCAGCACTGTACATATTAGAAGCGATCGCTAAATCTGGAAAAGACTTAAGTGAACTCTACAAGAGTCTCCAAGAGCAAACTGGCTATGCTTCTGCCTATGACCGGATCGATTTACATCTATCGGGGATGGAAGTGCGATCGCGTATACAAGAACAATTACAAACTCAGCCTCTCCAAGAAATTAATGGTCAGGCAGTGGTGGATTGCCAAACCACCGATGGGTACAAATTCCGTTTAGCTAACGACAGCTGGTTGCTGATTCGTTTTAGTGGCACTGAACCCTTATTGCGACTCTACTGTGAAGCAGCTACCCTTGAACAGGTAACTCAAACCTTGAACTGGGCTAAAGATTGGGCCAGTCAGTTTTAGAGTTGAAATGTTGGATTAGTGTTGGATTTTGGGTTAGCTGGTTTTGGGTGCGATATTGAAAATCTGGGCAATGGTTAAGTAAGATCACAATCGGGCATTAAACGCTGCTTGAACTGTATCGAATTGACTCTGATTGCCAGTTAACCTTTGATCAAACAATCTGACCTTGTTGCTTTGAGTAATCCAAAATCCCAACATCAAACCCCAAATTTGCTGCCAAAATTGCTGGTTGTAGCTACAGGCAATCCTGGTAAGCTGCGGGAGATGCAGACATACCTAGATTCTTTGGACTGGGAATTGCAGTTAAAGCCACCAGAGCTAGAGATTGAAGAAACTGGGGATACATTTGCTGCCAATGCTTGTCTGAAGGCATCAGTAGTAGCCCAGACAACTGGAAAATGGGCAATTGCTGATGATTCTGGTTTGCAAGTTGATGCCCTAGATGGTGCTCCAGGGATTTATTCTGGACGCTATTGCAAAACCGACCAAGAGCGAATTGAGCGGCTACTGGGGGAGCTAGGTTTGGAAGTGAATCGGCAAGCCCAGTTTGTTTGTGTAGTGGCGATTGCTCGTCCAGATGGTGCGATCGCTTTTCAAGCTGAAGGGATTTGTCGGGGGGAAATTTTGCCAGCTCCTCGGGGAACTGGTGGCTTTGGCTACGACCCAATTTTTTTTGTTCCAGAGCAGGGGTTGACCTTTGCTGAGATGGAGCCTGAGATCAAGCGATCCTGCTCTCATCGTGGCAAGGCTTTTGAATTACTACTGCCTCAGTTGAAACATTTAGGTTAACTAGCGTGGGATACTCTTAAACCGTCAATTCCCTATAAAAATCAACTGAGGCACGCTAACTCGGTAAACTGTGCCTCGCAATTAAACCCCTAAAAATAGGGATAAATCAGTATTTAACAGCATGAAATGGACATGGATATTTTTATAGCGCTAGTGTATAATCAAGGTATAGGACTTAGCTGTTGATAATGCCAAAGAAAGTAGGAGCAACAAAAAAGATATCAACTCAAGTTGTCCCAGTAGTGGGGATGACTGGATCGGTTGAAATTGAGTTGCTGTCTACTATGAAAAAGCTGGGGGTAGTTAGGTCTGAGTCTTACAACAAGCTAGGTAGCATTAGCTATTGGGGACTTGACTGGAAGAAAGCTTACCCAGAAGTTAGAAGTTTTAGACCTCCCGAATCATTGGGACTACCCTCTAAATTGATGGAATGGACGGTTAGCGATGTAGCCAAGGCCATTACAGCGAGCCAGGCGGCCTGTATAGAGGTAGTAATAAAGAAGGTCTATCGTAAATTTCCTGGAGATAAGAATAAAAAAACCAGAAAAGAGCTTTGTCAACAACTAAAAACCTTGACTTTCCTAGAAAGTTCATTGCTGCACAGACTCGTAAGAAAAGAGTTCCAAAAAGGACATTCTTGGGTTAGGAACCAGATAGTTTATCAACAAGGAGGTTATAGCTGCCAGCAACTCTCTCGTAATACCTATCAACTGGAATTGGCGGGATTAAGGAGAGGGAAGAGGAACAGGATAGTGGTCAGATCTAATCGAAAAATCAAAGGACAGATTAGGTTGATCTACAACAAACTTCAGCAAAGATTTGAAATTCACTTCTTAGTAAACCATGGCACTTCAGAAATACCTGCCGACCGTCAGAGTATTGGAGTAGACAAGGGATACACTGAAGCATTCTATGACTCAGAAGGTCAGGGACACGGGAAAGGACTAGGTAAAGTAGCTACAAGAAAATCAGATAGAATATGTAAAAAAAATCGAAACAGAGGAAAGCTGTGGGCTATTCACCGGAAACTAGAAAAGATAGACTCAGCCAAGTCTGCTAGAATACTAAGAAACAATCTGAGCAGAAAGACCGAGAATAAACGATACAGGAGAAACCAATCAGAACTAAAGGCAATAATAGGAGCTGCCTCAAAGTCTCTTTTTGATGAAAAATCCTTAAAAGTATTTGCAGAAGATTTAACACAACCGTTTAAGAATAAGCGTCAGTCTAAGGCTATGTCCCGCAAACTCAATAGTTGGATGATTGGAGTTATGCGGGACTCCTTGCATAAATGGGCGAATTGGACTGGCTCGGTTGTCACGGAAGTTCAGCCTAGTTACACGTCGCAAGTTGACTCCAGGAATGGAACCCTATTAGGGAAAAGGACTGGGGATAACTTTACCGGATTTGATGGGGTCGTGTTACAGGCTGACCACAATGCCGCCAAGAACATCCTTGCTAGGGGTGCGGACAAGGAAATTTCTCGGTTCTCTTCTAGGGCTGAGGTTCAGGCAGTGTTGTTGCGTCGTACCGCGCGTTTCTTGAAAGGTATGGGACTGAGCTTGCTAGATGCAGTTGAGCTTGGCTGGCTTGACTCCAAACATAGCAAAACTCAGGCTTTCAAGCAACTCCTGACCGGGATGCCAGGAACGTCCAAATAGACGAGTGGGAGGTTCAACTCCAATTACTGTACGACCACTCCTCACTTGGACAACAATAAATTGCACCTTGACCGGATTATCTGGGTTTATCCCAACTTATACCGGTTTAAGAGTATCCCTCAGCTCCCTTGGTATATTGGTATATAGGATATTTAGACGGCTTCTAGATTTTTTTCCCCAGTACGAATTCTGACCACCTGATCGACGGGGCTAATGAAAATTTTACCGTCGCCAATTTCACCGGTGCGAGCTGCAGCGATCACTTTGTCTACGACCATATCGACTTGTTCATCTTCTACGACGATTTCTACTTTGAGTTTTTGTAGGAATTCCACAGTGTACTCTGAACCGCGATAACGTTCAGTCTGACCTTTCTGGCGTCCAAAGCCTCGGACCTCAGACACTGTCATTCCTACAATGCCAGCGTTGACTAGGGCGATTTTGACTTCGTCCAGCTTAAATGGCCGGATGATGGCTTCTACTTTTTTCAAGCTCCTAACTCCTCAGTTGTTCTGCTATTCATTTGTTATATGATAAGCATGACACTTTATCTGACTGTGGATGTGGAAATTTTTGTAAATGCTGATAGGGTAACTCTCAAGTGTTGATCTCGATTGATCAACCGCGAAGACGACTCGCTTTTCTATACTTATCGATATATTAGCTGCACAGGTATTTGGTGACTGCCCACCAACTCATGCTCCCCTGCTTTTATGCCGCACGCATCCTTCCCGTCTTTGCAGTTCATTCCCTTAACTATACCTTGAGCCTGTGGCAAAATTGAGGTAAGCCCATCTATTCACCATTCCCAGCATGACCGCAACCACACCCACCCTGGCAACCAAATACGAACCCAAAACCACCGAAGCCAAGTGGCAAAAATACTGGGAAGAAAACCAAGTCTTCAAAGCTGACCCAAATCACCAGGGTGAACCCTACTGCGTTGTTATCCCCCCACCTAACGTTACTGGGAAGTTGCACATGGGTCATGCCTTCGAGAGTGCCCTGATTGACACCCTCGTGCGTTACCACCGGATGACAGGACGCAATACCCTGTGGCTACCGGGAACTGACCACGCTAGTATTGCTGTACAAACCATTCTCGATAGACAGCTAGAAGCTGAAGGCAAAACCCGCTATGACTTGGGACGGGAAAAGTTTCTTGAACGGGCTTGGGTGTGGAAGGAAGAATCAGGTGGCACCATCGTTAACCAGCTGAGGCGTTTGGGAGTCTCGGTGGATTGGTCGCGGGAACGCTTCACGATGGATGAAGGCTTATCGAAAGCGGTAATTGAAGCCTTTGTCCAACTTTATGATCAGGGACTGATTTATCGGGGCGAATATATGGTCAACTGGTGTCCAGCCTCGGAGTCGGCTGTATCAGATTTGGAAGTGGAAAATAAGGAAGTTGATGGGCATTTGTGGCATTTTCGATATCCCCTGACTGATAGCAATGGTTTTGTGGAAGTAGCTACCACTAGACCAGAAACTATGTTGGGGGATACGGCGGTTGCAGTTAATCCTGATGATGAACGCTACCAGGATTTAATTGGTAAAACTGTAACCTTGCCAATTATGGGACGAGAAATTCCGATTATTGCTGATGAGTTGGTTGATCCAGGGTTTGGCACCGGTTGTGTCAAGGTAACTCCTGCCCATGACCCTAATGACTTTCAAATGGGTCAGCGTCATAGTCTGCCATTCATTAACATCATGAATAAGAATGGCACCTTAAATGAAAAGGCTGGCCCTTTCCAAGGACAAGACCGGTTTGAAGCCCGGAAAAATGTGGTGAAGCAGCTCGAAGCAGAAGAGCTGTTGCTTAAGGTAGAGGACTACAAACATACGGTACCCTATAGCGATCGCGGAAAGGTTCCTGTTGAACCCCTAATCTCAACGCAATGGTTTGTCAAAATTCGCCCCCTAGCTGACAGAGCCCTAGAGTCTCTTGACCAGCACCATTCACCAGTATTTATCCCGGAACGTTGGACAAAGGTCTACCGAGATTGGCTGGTGAAATTAAAAGACTGGTGCATTTCCCGCCAACTCTGGTGGGGACACCAAATTCCGGCTTGGTATGTGGTGAGTGAAACCAATGGCACAATCACTAGCGAGACTCCGTTTATTGTGGCTCACCATGAAGCAGAGGCTAAGAAAAAAGCCATAGCAAAATTTGGAGAAAATGTCAAGCTAGAGCAAGACCCAGATGTGCTGGATACCTGGTTTTCTTCAGGATTGTGGCCCTTCTCTACTATGGGGTGGCCTGATCAGACCAAGGATTTGAAGACTTACTATCCCACTACCACCCTGGTAACAGGTTTTGACATCATTTTCTTCTGGGTTGCCCGCATGACCATGATGGCAAGACATTTTACGGGTCAGATGCCGTTTAAGAGTGTTTACATCCACGGGCTAGTGCGGGATGAGAACAATAAGAAAATGTCTAAGTCCGCTAACAATGGTATTGACCCCTTAATCCTGATTGACAAGTATGGTACGGATGCCGTGCGCTATACCTTGGTTCGGGAAGTGGCAGGTGCAGGTCAAGATATCCGATTAGAGTATGACCGCAAGACGGATGAGTCAGCTTCTGTAGAAGCATCCCGCAATTTTGCCAATAAACTGTGGAATGCAGCCCGGTTTGTAATGCTAAACCTTGATGGTAAGACTCCCGAAGAGTTGGGTCAACCAACAGTAGAGGCATTGGAATTATGCGATCGCTGGATTCTTTCCCGTTTTCATCAAGTGGTGCGTCAAACTAGGGATGATCTAGATGCTTATGGCTTGGGAGAAGCGGCTAAGGGACTTTATGAGTTCATCTGGGGTGATTTTTGTGATTGGTACATTGAACTGGTAAAACCTAGGCTGCGTCAGGATGCCAATTCTCCGTCGCGGGTTGTGGCACAGCAAACTCTAGCTTACGTTTTAGAGGGTATCCTAAAGCTCCTCCATCCCTTCATGCCCCATATTACTGAAGAAATCTGGCACACCTTGACCCATAAATCTGGGGAGGTGTTGGCGCTACAACCTTATCCTATAGAGTACCTAGATGGTCAAACTGGGGAAGAGGAACTACAGACAACGGAGAGCGAACTGCTAACCGATAATACATCCGATTATCCTGATGCCCAATCACCGAGGTCAGGAACATCTTTGTCTAAGGAAAAGGAAATCTCTAAGCAAAGTGTAGCTGTATTGTTTAAAGTGCCAGAAATTTCTAGGAAGTTGTTCGAGGACTACAAAGAACCGATAATCGCAGCAGGGTTGGTTGTGGGAGTAATTATTGCCCTGAATATCCTCACAGCCTTCGTGGGTGCGCTCAATCGCATTTCCTTAGTCTCAACTAGTTTAGAACTGATTGGTCTAGGATATGCCATTTGGTTTGTTTCCCGTTATGTGCTCAAGGCTGAGAATCGTCAAGAGTTATCCGAAAAAATTCAATCCATCAAAGCAGAAATTGTTGGTAAGGAAGAAACTCAGCAATCCTCGGAATTGAAGGAAATCGAGTCGAAAATGGCAATTATTGATGGCAATATCAAACAGGGAGAAGATATTAAAGATATAGAAGATCTCAAAGATATAGAAGAGGGAGACGTTAAAATAGACCATGACCTTTCGTCAATAAGCAATACCCGCTCTTCTATATCGCCAAGTTCTCTAATTGACTCAGAACTAGAGCAAAGGTTTGAGCTGCTGATTGGTACAATCCGTACTATCCGTAACCTCCGGGCTGAGGCAGAGATTAAACCAGGGGTGACCGCACCTGTTATTCTGCAAAGCAGCAACAGTGAGGAACGTCAAATTTTGGAGGCGGGTCTTGCCTATATCAAAGACTTAGGTAAGGTCAATCAATTAACCATCACTCCAGCCTTGGACCAAGAGCTCAAGAATACCATGGCGGGTGTAGTCGGCACTGTCGAGGTGCTAATTCCCCTAACTGGTGTGGTGGATGTGGATGCTCTACGGGCTAAGTTAGAAAAGAATTTAGGTAAAGTGGAGGCGGAAGTCAAATCCTTGTCTGGGCGTCTGGGTAATAAGAACTTTGTGAGTAAAGCTCCAGAAGCAGTGGTTAAGGGTGCTCAAGAGGCATTAGCTGAGGCGAAAAAGCAAGAGTCTATTTTACGCGATCGCTTAAATAGACTTTAATCATATTTCAATCAAACCGGTAATGCTACACCTAGCTCAAGTTCAAGACAATAACGATTTTGGCGGGCTCCAATTGCAACTACTTGCCCGCCAAAACTCTGATCAATTCTGGGAAGTCATTGAGCCAAGACCTGTCGCGTTTACTAATTCCCAAGCTTTAAAAGAAGGTTGCTTAGTCTTAATCGATCTGGCTGAAACTCAAGAGGTAATCTCTATTCAATCTGCCACCGATTGGGTGTTAGATTTAGTCAAGAAGTATTTAACAGCTGAGGTTAAGTCTACCTTTTTAGAAGAAGAAATGAAACGGGCTGAACAATGGCGGCAAGAGCTAACCTTGAAAAGCCAAGGGTTAGATATCCGCGATTTAGAAGTAGAAGCACGTCGCGAAAAAATTGAAGCCTTAGCAGAAAACTTGAAATTGGAGAAGAAACAGCTGGAGCAAAAGGTAGCTCAATTGGAGGCTAAAATTGATGAAGCCGGTAATGAGTAAAGGGAATAGGGAACGGGGAACAGGGAACGTAAGCTATCAGCTATCAGCTATCAGCTATCAGCTATCAGCTATCAGCTTATGCAGCATGGGAAAATTTCCAAACTTTCAATTCTTTTCTTTCAATAAGTAATGGGTAGGGTAACCCGTTATCCCCATAAGGGATAACGAGGGAGGAGGTTACTACCAATGAATCTGACTCAAAATATACCGCAAGCGGTCATAATCATCCTTAAGTAAGACACTCAAGGTTCGTCCGGCCTTGACTAACCAGTCACGGTCAGTCTGACGAAGACGATAAACTTCTCTAATCACAGCTGCTGTCAGGGGGTCTACTGGGGCACCATTCACTTCCAAAAGTGTTCGCAAAAAATCCAACTGTTCACTAAAGTGAATAACCTCTGATGGTTCACACTGGTAGACAGGTTGATGAATTTGCGGTGGACGGGGTGGAAGATACTGATAGACTCGACCGTGATGGTTGCTAAAACCATTAACACCCTCTTCCGAAGACATAAACCCAACGATGCCAGCACGGAACTCAGTTTTGAGCATGGCAAAAATCTGAGGCTGCTGCTCACGTAATTCTGCCAGTGACAATCCTAAAGCTGTTGCTCGATGAACCGAGTCAATGGGGCTAGTGGTAGCATAATAAACTACAGCAAAAATTTGATTACCTGACTCATCATCTACAGATTTTACCCAGCTGCCAAAGGGAGGCATGACTGGAAAGCTTAGATCTTCTGGCTCTAAACATTGAGCGAGAAATTCTGTAGTTGCTGTTTCAATCACCTCAGCAAGGTGATTTTCTGAGCGATTGCTGGGAGTAAACTGGGGTAAGGGAAGGCGCATGGTTTAGCGATTAGTCATGATTAGTCATTAGTCATTAATTATTGATCTCTTTGATCTATGCCTGTCCACTAACCCTTTTTACCAATTTTTGGTTTCACCTCTTCGATTTCCGACAGCTGAAACGTCACTAATTTATCCCAGTTACCTCCTTCAAACAGCACAGCTGCTTTACCATCACTAACCCTCTGTACTAGCCCCTCAAAGCGATAATAGGTATCGTCAACATTGATTACGCGAACTATAGAACCTGGAAAAATCATGATTGCCTCAAAACTTAGATTTCCTTTACTAGGATAGGAGATATTGGACTTATTAGTCATTAAATCTTCGCGGCTGGATACCCCATCCTTCTTAAAGTGGGGAGGAAAGCCGCGCCTCCAATTAGTGGTTTACAATTAATCCCGTTGAACGTTTTAGAAGTCGGACTTTTCGGGCAGTAAATTGTCCAATTCTTTTCCAGTTAACATCGCTAACAGAAACTTGCCTTACTGTCTCACCGCTCACCCAACCTCGATAGGTTATCCCAGCCTTAACCGCCTCAACATAGTCTCCTTTGCGAAAACCATGGCTAGTGGTTGTCCCACCGTATTTACGTCGTTTCCCACCCTTAGAGGATATCTGAAAAGTTTTTTGATACTGAATTTTGCCCCCCTGACCCCCCAACTTTGGGGGGAACAAGAGTCAATTTGCTTCTAAAAGTCCCCCAGAATTGGGGGATTTAGGGGGCTTGGATGTAGCAAATGAGACTTCTCAGACAACCTCTTAGAAAACTGCAATAGATGCAACTGGCGACGACTTATGGGGGCACGTCTAATGACTGAAAACACAGCATTAGTTACATCACAGTTTTTTGGAACACTCAGTTTTCCGTTGCGGTGATAATAATTTTTGCGTCGAAAAAAATGAGTAGCAGCTAGGGCTATTCCATCTACTGCATGGGTATTAACTGTTTGCTGACTTTTGTCAGTTTTGTCTTTTATTAGTCCTAATGCCTCTCTTTTTAAAGCGGTCTCCCAGCCTTGTTTTTGAATTACTGGGGCTATTTGCTCCAACTGAGAGATTGCCCAATACTGGCCTACCATCACAGGAGAAAACCCTTTGCTCCCTCTTGCCTTGACCACTTCATAGACGATGACATTTACTGGATACAAAAAACAAAGCTCTTTTGTTACCCGATTTTCTAGTTGACGGTTTGCCCTAATTGAAGGGGGAACCCTTT
This sequence comes from Moorena sp. SIO3B2, assembly GCF_010692525.1. NCBI lineage: Bacteria > Bacillati > Cyanobacteriota > Cyanophyceae > Coleofasciculales > Coleofasciculaceae > Moorena > Moorena sp. SIO3B2. The sequence goes on along the minus strand of NZ_JAAHHE010000023.1, from coordinate 18,245 downwards.
TTACTCTACGGTTTGAGAATCGTTTTTGCCGATGAGACCTTTGTGAGTAAGCAACCTTGCGATCTATTCGACGACTTCTACGAGTTTTTTCGGCGAAGCCGACGCTACGCGAACGCATCATTCGCCGAGTATCCATGCGTTCTCGAACTTTCTTGTCAGGCAAGATCAGATGTCCTGTCCAAAGAGTGATTTTACTTGACTGAACAGCCATACCAGAAAACATCTTTCCGGGGTCAATACCAATGGCAATATCCTGGGTTTGATTTCCAGATGGTTGATTAACTAGCTGAACAGCAAAAACATTTAGATCGTTTGGATAAACAACGGCAAGACCGCATAGCAGCCAGCGGCGAGCGCGAGAAGCTTTTGTCGGCATTAATGGTTTGCCATCAGGTGAAATTACTGGAACTCGTAACATGGTGATAAACCTCACGAGAAAAGTATTTAGGTTACCCTGTCCCCTTGACCACCGAATCCAAGATGTCCTGCCCAAAGCAGCAACTGACAACACAGTTTTAAAGAGATCCAGACTGGGGAAGCATCTGGAAGTTCTTACCAGGATTCGGCTCAATGGTCTAGTCAATCACGGTAGTTGGTTGTCTACCAAGCCCCATCCATCCTCTTAGGGTGGGGTTATTGACCCAGTATCTTATAACCCATAACTCATTGAAACTTCAATCGCTGTCGATAATTGGCCACTGCTTGAGCCAACCCTAGACCAAGAAAGTTGGTTAGTAGGGCTGAACGACCGTAACTGAGTAAAGGTAGAGGAATTCCTGTGATGGGAGCTAAGCCAATAGTCATCCCAATGTTGATCACGGTTTGAAACACAATCATTGAGAGCACGCCAATTGTTACCAGAGAGCCAAAGTTGTCTTTAGCATTCTGAGCAATCAGCACCAAGCGTAGGCACAACCACCACAGGGCTAATAAAATACACAAGCAACCTACAAAGCCTAGTTCTTCACCAATGGCTGAGAAAATGAAGTCAGTATGCTGTTCCGGGATAAAGTGGAGTTGAGTTTGAGTTCCCTGGTTTAGTCCCCTTCCCCAAAGTTGACCAGCACCGATCCCAATCCGAGACTGAATTAGGTGATATCCTCCTCCAAGAGGGTCTAGATCGGGGTTCAAAAAGAGCGTTAATCGGTCTTTTTGATAGTCCTTCAACAGATTCCAGAAGACTTTTCCTAACGGTCCGACAACTAGGTTAATAACCAGGGTACCCAAGGCTCCCAACCAGCGCCAAGGGAGACTGAGGAAAGCAATCAGTGTGATTACAGCAGCCCAGGTATACCATGCAGGTGAAGATAGACTGAAGACAATGGCTGACACCAGAGGGGAAATCAACACGAGCAACCAGGCGGGATTGGCATTTGCCCAGTAAAGCATACTCAAGGTAATTGCCCCAAACACCAAGGATGTTCCCAGATCAGGCTGCCCAAACACTAATGCCCAAGGTAATATAGTTACTGCTAAAGCTGCTATTACTGCTGGAATGGTAGTAGCGGGCCGTTTGTGCAAGATGGCAGCTAGAGTAATAATCAACCCGATCTTGGCAAATTCTGAGGGTTGAACATTAAACCCTCCAATGGTAACCCAACGCTGAGCCCCCTTAGCACTGGCACCGATCATCATTACAGCAATTAAGGACAGATTGGTGATGGCGTAAATTACCCAATGCCATTGGATCAGGGAATGATAGCGCGATCGCGCGATGAATAGAGCGATGAACAATCCAATACTACCAATGAGCAAGTGGGAGACCCAATAGTTTCCACCATTGTCGATGGCTGCAGAGCGAATCATCACTGCCCCAAAGATGGTTAGCCCCACAGTCAGGAATAATAGTTGCCAGTCTAAGTCCTGCCAGGGGGCCCACAACAGCCGCCAACGAATACTATTTCTAATTCTAAATTTATTAATTTGTACCATCAGTTATGAGGTATGAGCGATTAGGTATGAGCTAAGCTATCAGCTATCAGCTATCAGCTTTCAGCTATCAGCTTTCAGCTATCAGCTTTCAGCTATCAGCTTTCAGCTATCAGCTATCAACTATCAGCTTATGTGCTACGCACACGCTACTTGAGGTGCTTTTGAATAAAATAAGCTGACGGCTGAGAGCTGACGGCTGACGGCACCTCAAGTAGCGTGGGCATAGGGCACGCTACACCGAACAGCTTTTGAATAAAACAAGTAAGCATTCGTTTAATCTAAGTTAGGGAAAGCTGACCGCTGACCGCTGACCGCTGACGGTATGAGCTATTAGGCATTAGGGATTACAAAATTGTTAATGGTGATTTTCCATGTTCTATTTTTGAGTTATTATTGCCTGCAAGTCTTTGTTAATTAGAAAGGGCAGCAATGGAAACTTTGGCTGCAATCTGAGATGCGATCGCTACCAGTGCTTTAGCGGAGGCTGACTCTGGATTGCCAACAGCGATGGGCAATCCTTGATCCCCTCCCTGCCGTAGGGAAATTTCTAGGGGAATACAACCGAGCAAGGGAATCCCTAGTTCTTTTGATGTTTTTTCACCTCCTCCAGAGCCAAACAGGTCATACTGACGATCGGGCAAGTCTGGTGGGATAAAGTAACTCATATTTTCTATGATTCCCAACACGGGGACTCCCATTTGCTCAAACATTTTCAAGCCTCGGCGGGAGTCTAAAAGAGCGACATTTTGGGGTGTTGTCACAATTACTGCTCCTGCCATCGGTACTGCTTGGGCTAAGGTTAGCTGAGCATCCCCAGTGCCTGGTGGCATATCCACAATCAGATAGTCCAATTCACCCCACTCTACTTGATAGAGGAACTGGCGAATAATTCCATTTAACATTGGTCCGCGCCAAATAACTGGCTGGTCTGGATCAATTAGAAATCCCATGGACACTAGCTTGACACCGTGGTTGAAGGCTGGCTCGATCACATCCCCCTGTTTTCCTTTCTGAACCATGACTTTGGCATCAGCTAATCCCAGCATGGCTGGAGCATTGGGACCATAGATATCAGCGTCTAGGAGACCGACTTTAGCCCCCAACTGAGCCAAAGCAACTGCGACATTTACCGCAACAGTACTCTTACCGACGCCTCCCTTACCACTGGAAATGGCTAAAATATTTTTTACCCCCTCAATACCAGTGCGGTCAGGCAAGGATTTTTGCTGAGGTGTTTCAGCGGTAACATCCACCACTACCTCTTCTACTCCCGATAGTTGTTTCACTGCCTTCTGGCAATCCTCTACAATAAATTCCCGCAAGGGACAGGCTGGGGTGGTCAACACTAAGGTAAAACTGACTGTACCGTTGTCAACCTTGACATTGCGGATCATATTTAACTCCACTAAACTCTTCTGGAGTTCGGGGTCTTGTACCGGTCGTAATACGTCTAAAACTGAATTTGTATCAAGCATGACAGATAGGCGGGCATAGCGTGTGTGTTAGCTAAGGCCACGAGGAATGGGGCTACGGTTAGATTGTAGAGCTTTACTAGGCGCAGTGATTGCCAATCAGACTAAGAAAACAGACAATTGCTAAGCATTCAGCTGTCAGCTATCAGCCGTGAGTCTTGGGCTATGGCTGATAACTGAATGCTTAAGATAGCTGAATGCTTAAGACAATCGAGGCGATCGTTAGCAACTGTCTTGAACTGTCTCGGATTGTTTTTGTATTTGACTCACAGTCTAACCCTTGTCTACTTATTTTGATGCAGTCGTTGATGGGGGAAACACCTTCCTTTTGGCCGTGGTGCATCGCTTTTAGGCTTGTTGTGATGCCCACCTACTTACTGACTCTATTTGTTATTTTGAACAACCCTGTGAAACCTATGAAGAATGTCTTCAAGTCCGTCGCGTCACATCTCATCTGATTATCTTAGATTAATGTATTCAGCGCTATGGGGATATTGTCCGCGCTCAAGGTGACCATGCTTGTGAAGCAATTGGGTTAAAAATTAATCGGGTTGCTGGTTTAACTAAAGCCAAGCGCATCCGAGATTTTTGTGTGGAAACTGGGATTCGGATGAATATTGAAGAAACTGGGGGTAGTGTGATTGCAGATACGGCAGCGGTGCATCTTGCCCAGGCAACTCCACGAATGTTTTTGCGTGCGACTTGGTTATGTAATGATATGCTAACTATTGACACAGCTACAGGTGGTGCCCGCAATCAAGGGGGTAAAACCTTTGCGCCAGAAGCTCCAGGGCTGGGTGTAGAGCCAATACTTGATGTTTTGGGTGAAGCGATCGCGGTGTATAAATAAATAGATTAAAGAATGGTTTATACCCACATTAGGCACAGTTTTATCTTGGGGATTTTGGGCTTTCTTACCTAAATTTTCTGATCAGTACATTAGCGCTAAAAGTGCCATTGTCTACCAGGGATTAGGGGGAACAATCCTTGCCTTACTTATCCTGATAAACCTTGGTAATAGCTTGAAAAACCATCCAAAAGGCGCTATTTTAGCCATTATTGCAGGTATGCTGAACTTTTTGGGGGTGCTATTTTATAGCAGTCGCCAGGGCAGTTAGGACATGACAAAAGTCTCAAACCTAAGTAAGCGCAAGAGTTTGACTTCTGACTTCTGACTTCTGACTTCTGACTTCTGCTATATATCAAGGCAGTTTCTAAAGGTTCTATGGCAATCGTTTCTACCCTATCAGCCCTTTATCCCTTAGTGGTCATTGTCCTGGGGTTAGTTGTTTTGCACGAAACACTGACCCTGAAACAAATGATTGGCATTGGTTTTGCCCTAGTTGCGATCGCGCTAATTGCTACATAAATTAGGAGAATTATAAATGAATACCTTACCGGTAATTTCATTAGCAAAGTTAAAATACATCAATGGTTTAAACTCATGTAACGAAGAACACAAACGCCTTTCCAACATCTGCTTAGATCATGGTTTTTTCTATTTGAAATATCATGGCATTTCTGCTGATTTATTTCAACAAACCATCGACAGATCTCGTAACTTTTTCCAGTTGCCACAGGACATTAAAAAAGCCTACGGCCAAGACAAACAAACCGTTTATCCCAACACCTCTAGGGGCTACGTTCCCGTTGACGGCGAAATCCTCCATGAAGACGTTGGTCCTGATTCCAAGGAACTGTTTGACCAAGGCAATCGAACATCCACCTTCAGACAAGCCGTTTACTGGCCCGACCTTGATTCCTGATCATACTGTAGCCCCTGGTTTTGCGGCATCCCACTATCAGCTTCAAGGGGAAATTATGACTAAAATTGTTCCCCACCTTCTCAGGGCACTGGCTGTTGCTTTGAACCTTGACCCGGATTGGTTTGACCCTTATTTTGACGATCCAATCCTGATCCATCGAACCATTTACTACCCCTCTGAAAGTGGTGTGGCAGGAAAACATACAGACAACGGCATTTTTACTGTGTTAATCCAAGAATATTTTTCCACCCCTTCCCTGCGGGTTTATACGAAAAATGCCTGGATTGATGCGGTTTGTTTAGAAGATGCTTTTGTGATTAATTTGGGGGATATGTTGCAACTTTGGACAAATGGTTTGTTTGTGAGTACTCCCCACGAAGTGATTCATACACTCTCCAGGAGTCGGATTTCGATTCCTTTCTTTGTTTATCCAGATGTCAACGCAACATTTGAACCGATCGGAACCGATAAAAAGATCAATGCTACTGACATTATGCTGAAAAATTTTAATTCAATTTGGGTGAATAAAACAGGGGCAGGTCGGGCTAAAGAATTAAAGTAATTGTAACCAATCAGCTGTCAGCAATCAGCTTTCAGCTAAAGAGGTAAAATCTCGAAGTCTTAAATTCTAACGTTTGCGTAGCGTGGCCAACGGCTGAATGCTTACAAGTAATCAGGATTTTGTAAATAAGTAACAAAGATTATAGCTGACCTGCGGCCCCTCAGGAATTATTATACAGACACTGGGCTGTATAATGATAGATATAGAATGCGCCCCTGCGAGTGCGAAAACACTCAACCGAGAGGGCTTCGACCTAGTCTGAGTATACCGAACTAGGAATAGCTTAAGTATGCTAAAACTCAGATACGACCAAGACGAAAATGTGTCTCGTCATGCTGCAGCAGATGAGGGATGCTGCGAAGAAATGGAGCGCAAATACGGATGGAATCTTGTGCGGATTGAAGAAACCGAGGACCCCATTCTTGAGGTTGATTGTGTGTTTGAAGGCAAGACCGAGTTTCCAAAGTCCTACTATGACACCAATAAGGAGGAAGGCGACGATGCGTAAATACATTATCTTTCGGGCTGAAAAGCGTCAACCAGGATGGAAAGAGCGGAAGCTGCAACACACACAAGGTTTAACTCGGATCTTGGCTGAACACTTCGACTCTTCCGATCAGCCCATCCCAGAACCGGGATACCGACCGACTGAGTTTATTCGAGTTGATGCACTTCACAACCGAGATGAGCACGGGTACAGCACTCACTATCGTCAGGGAGATTGGGAAGTTACACAGGTTGAAACCTACACTCCTGATGTTCCGATGGGTGAGTTTGATGTTGTTGTAATTTGCTATTGCAAATACACTCCCATCAATGCTCCTCTCAACCCGATGCCTCAACGTCAAGTTTCGGTTGATTCGTTTGGAGGTGATGAAGCGGCTTACGAACAGTGGCCCTTAGTCCCAAAAGGAACCTGCAGCAAGGGCACTAAGTAAGGTGGATACCCGCTTAACAAAGAACGCGGGTATTACTTGGAGGAAAGGGAAAGATCAGTTGCAGCATTAGGGTGGAGGAAAAAATTGCAGTTTTAAAACCCGGTGTAGGCACGACTGGGAATAAAAAACGATCGATATTTTCCCAACCCGCGAAACCCCAGCCGCGACACCAGGTCTTCTTTTTCCGCTTCTTGTCCCCTGCTTGACCGAACCCAAGTTTTGCGATCGCATTAATCTTTACCTCTTAGTACCTGGACAAAAATAAACCTCACTTCTTGATGCAAAGCGCGAGTGGGGGAAACCCCCTTTGGCGGCGCTGCATCGCTGTATTAATTTGTGTAAAGTGGCTAAAAGTCTCTCTGCTCCCTGCTCCCTGCTCCCTATTTCGACAGTTAATTTTACTTTTGTCCGACTACTAACAATCCCATCTCAATCCTCAAATAGCTCTTTATTTCCTTAAAGGTGCTGCACTTGAGTTAATTTTGATATAACCAAGACACAAAATCCGCCTCACGTCGAAAATCCAACAACCTGAGCAGGTGACAACACGGTCAAATTTATATAGCGCTTGTCATAGTAATGAGGTCAACAGGATTTTTTCCCTCTTGCCTCTTGCCTCTTGCCTTTTGCCTCTTGCCTCTTGCCTGTTGTCTATTGCCTATTCCCTCCTTCACCCTTTATGGAGAATTAATAGCTAGCAATATTTTTTAAAATTGGTATAGGGTACCTAAATCAATTGTAAGAATTTTTGATGCCATAGTCCCTACTCCCTACTCCCTACTTCCTACTCCCTACTCCCTTTGCTATATAAGTTATCGTGGTGATTAAAGACTCGCGAACCAGCGACAGATTGCCATGAGAAAATTTTTGATACTGTGTCTGTTTGTAGTAGGGCTGGGTTTTGCCCTGTTTAACTTTAAAGGATTGGCAAATCAGGGGAATTTTGAGTCGATTGTGATCGACTTCCGGGAAGATATCCCAGCTGCTCAACTTAATGAGCAATTGCAAGCGATCGCACAACAATACGAGGTGAATCCCCAACTCAATAGTGAATTTTCAGCAGCGGATCACATATATATCCTAAAGGGAGATAAACAACTGCTGAATACCCTGAAACAATCAGGACTATCCCAAGCAACAGAATATATTGAACCGAACTATACCTATAGTGCCTTCGAGGTTCCCAATGACCCTGACTATAGCAAGCAGTGGAACCTGCGCAGCATTAATATAGAATCTGCCTGGGATGACACCAAGGGTAGTGGGGTAACAGTAGCAGTGATTGACACTGGGGTCAGCGCAGTCCCAGATTTGAAAGATACTGAATTTGTTGAAGGCTACGACTTTGTTAATGACCGGATTGAAGCATGGGATGATCAAGGTCACGGTACTCACGTAGCCGGTACCATTGCCCAATCTACCAACAATGGTTACGGTGTTGCCGGAATTGCTTACGAAGCTAGCCTGATGCCCCTGAAGGTATTGGCAGCCCATGGTGGTGGTACAGTGGCTGATATTGCAGAAGCGATTCGCTTTGCCGCTGATCATGGGGCAGATGTGATCAACATGAGTTTAGGAGGGGCTGGTGAAAGCAATCTGATGGCAGAGGCAATCGACTATGCCTACCACAAAGGTGTTGTCCTAGTGGCTGCTGCTGGTAACTCTAACCAAAATGCTGCCGCTTATCCCGCCCGCTATCCCCATGTTATTGGTGTTTCTGCCCTTGATTCCGCAGGTCTGAAAGCTCCCTACTCTAACTTTGGTGCTGGGGTAGATATCTCAGCCCCTGGTGGCAGTGAAAATGGTAAGATTTTGCAAGAGACGATTGATGGAGATACAGGCACCCCTGTATTTGCTGGCTTCCAAGGCACCAGTATGGCATCGCCTCATGTTGCTGGTGTGGCAGCTTTAATCAAAGCTAGTGGGATTCAAGACCCTGCTGATGTATTGAATGTACTCAAGCAGTCCACCCGAGTTATAGAAGATGACCCCCTAAACCACTATGGTGCTGGACAATTAGATGCTGGTGCTGCCGTTCAACTTGCTCTGAAAGGACAAATTACTTTCCAAGACTTCTTCCGCTGGTTACGGGATAACGGCTATCTCAATCCTCGCTTTTGGATTGACGGTGGTGTGATCGCCCTGTGGCCAAAGATTGCTATGGTACTAGGTTCCTATTTGCTGGCCTGGTTCTTGCGCAATTATTTTCCTTTTACTTGGAGTTGGTCTCTTGCCACTGGCTTAGTAGCGGGGAGTTCAGGATTATTCTTCCTGAAAGGTTTGTATATATTTGACTTACCCCAATGGCCTTTCCGAGTCATGGGCAGTTCGATTCCAGAATTAGGTAGCGCTATTGGCAGCAGCAGTTTTCTCAACCCTCTATTTGCCAGTGTTGTGATTCCATTTATTTTAATCGCCCTACTGTTAGGACATCCGCAATGGAAGTGGTTAGCGGTTGGTTCAGCTCTCGGTGTGGCCAGTTGCCTAGCCGTGAGTGCTGTGGTTTCACCTGAGCTAATTTGGCTAGGAGGCGGGGTTTTGTCTCGGGTGTTCCTGATTGCCAATGCCTTGCTCTGTTTTGGACTAGCTTATTTAGCCGTTCAAGGGGAGAAACAATCAGCATGACGATCAGCATCACAGGCGTGATTGAGCGCAAAGAGATGGGGTCAGGAGCCTGGGCACTGGTTTCTGACTCAGGGGAAACCTATGAACTCAAGGACACTCCCCCAGAGTTAAAGCAATCGGGAATAAAGGTCACGGTTACAGGAGAGGTGCGAGAGGATGTGATGAGCTTTGCGATGATTGGTCCGGTGTTAGAGATCAAGTCCTTTGAGTTACTCGATTGAGGATCTTACCTCTTAAAGCAAGATAATCAGGACTTACCCATCAAGACCGTTAAAACCAGGTTTATAGTTGTCTTGATGCAGCCGCTCAAAGCTATCCTCAAAATTCACCTACGGATGGGGTGAAACCCCAAGACTCAGTAATTACCAAAAAACTGGGTCTAAAGCCCCGTCCTTGTAGGACGGGAGCATGTCAAATTCGTAGAATAAATGTACTAAAACGACTGATAACTGGTACTCAATCCCGGAAAACACTATAGTTCAAGAGTTTGTAGTTCAAGTGTTCTTACAAAATTGACCTGCTCCCTTCTAGGATTCTAGGACGGGTTTTTACTGAAAATTATCCTGACGATTTTCGCGCTCGTGTGGTATAATAAAATGTTACAGGTAAAGGTGGATATACCTTCGCGGAGCGTGACCTTAGGTAAATGATTATTTTAGAGTTTAAAGCCAAAGGTAAAAAGCACCAATACCAAGCCATTGATGAAGCTATTCGGACAATGAAATTTATCCGAAATAGTTGCATTAGGCTATGGATGGACAAGAAAGGGACTGGTAAATATGACTTAAGCAAATACTGCAAAGTTTTAGCTAAGCAGTTCCCTTTTGCCAATGAATTAAACTCTACTGCCCGCCAAGCTGCGGCTGAAAGGGCATGGTTAGAAGTTACCGTAAGAATAGTGGAGCCTTATTTCATGAGTTTTAACCCTTTTCTGCATAGCCTATCGCCTATAAAGGCTCCACTATTCTAAGGTTTCATCTCCGGTCATCGATATCCCGTTTCTACGATAATTGCCAGAAAAAAGTACCTGGAAAAAAGGGTTTTCCGAAGTTCCAAAAACACTGCCGCTCTGTTGAATACAAGCAGTCCGGATGGAAATTGTCCCCTGACAAAAAGTCGATAACGTTTAGGGACAATAAGGGTATTGGGAAACTAAAACTCAAAGGTACTTGGGACTTGTGGCGCTTCGACAAAAAACAAATTAAGAGGGTTAGGATAGTTCGACGGGCTGACGGGTACTACGTCCAGTTCTGTGTTTCAGTTGATATCAACGAAAAATTAAAACCAACTGGAAACACTGTCGGGCTAGATCTAGGACTGAAGGATTTCTATACGGATTCCGACGCCAATACACAACCCAACCCTCGGTTTTATAGAACGGGTGAAAAGCGTCTCAAGTTTTATCAACGTCGGGTTTACCGAAAAAATAAAGGCTCTGCTAACCGTCGAAAAGCCATTAACAAACTAGGTAGGGCACACCTAAGGATAAGTAGGCAACGTGAAGAACACTGCGCGAGCAATCCCTCGCACGTTGCGTAGCTCAGTCTAACGATTTGATCGCCTACGTTCGCGCAGCGTGCCGAAGGCAAGACCTAAGGGTAAAAAATCTGGTCAAAAACCACTGCCTTGCTAAGTCTATTAATGATGCAGGTTGGTATCAGTTTAGAAAATGGTTGGAGCATTTTGGCGATAAATATGGCAGGATAACTGTTGCAGTAAACCCTGCCTATACTAGCCAGAATTGTTCTAGTTGTGGTGAGGTGGTCACGAAGTCACTATTAACTCGAACCCATACCTGCAAGTGTGGTTGTCAGCTAGATAGAGACCACAGTGCCGCCATCAACATACTCGCGCATAGCCTTGGGTACGGTGGGGCACACCGGAACCTGGGTCGTAGACCCGAACACTTGTGGAGATTTGGCCTCTATTCCTTCTGGTTCCGACCAGATTGAGTAAGTCGAATCGTTGTTCGCGTAGCGTGGCCTACGGCCAAGCAAGAATCCCCAAGCCTTTCGGCAAAGCCGACGCTACGCGAACAGGCCGGGGAGTGTCAACGAGTCTTGTCAAAATCTTTACAAAAACCATAATAAAGCTCAAAGAATACCCCTAGAGCTTCTGCCTAAGACTGAAAAACTGCTTAATACCAAGGATTAGGCACTCTTGACCTGAATTAGCAAAGTTGAGGATCAGGCTGACTAAAATGCTCTGCAGACAGTGATGAAACCCCAAAAGAGTATCTTGGGCAAAATTTCAGATGTTAAGCTAGTTGATAACACGCTTATCATAGTATGGATAAACCTACACCCTAATCCTTCCTCCTGGAAACCTTACTGATTCAGTACATCCAAGGCTGGGTATGAGTACCAATTCCCGAGGGGGAAATTAGCTGCTTGCCAAAGCAATTTCACCTGTTTTAAGTGCTTAAAACCGTGTCTTGATGCAAAGCGCGAGTGGGGGAAACCACGGCAGTTGCTCATGGGTGGAACCCCCAAGACCGCACTGCCTCCCCAAGACCGCCCTGCATCGCTTAATCAGTTCGTGTTTAGAGGAAAAGGAGCAAGCAAACTAATCTATAGAGATGGCTACATATAGTGGGTAACACCTTACCACCCAGTGAAAAAAAATCCCCAGCTCACCAAAGTGAACCGGGGGTGTCAATCAGGGTGCATCTACCATTTCACTTTTCCGAGATTGGTGATAGCAATCCGGAAAAATCTGGGTAAAGTGGCACCCAAATGCTGGAATTAGGAAATTTTCTGATTCAAAACAATTAACAGAGTATGCCTTGGAAACCTTAAATAAAAAACGGCATCAATACCATGAGCCAACAAGAATTTTCCCCTAAAGGAATACTCCTCAATAAGCAAATACTAAACAAATATTCAAGAATTTTTAAACCTTCAGCCAAAGCTCGTCACTATGAGCAAAATTGATCCCTTGAAATTGAGCAAAATTGGGCAACAGTGGCACAGGAATTCCATATCTCCGTAACCCCCTTAGGAAAACATGATGATTATCTGGTGCGCATCGAACGAGTGGCACCGGGAGTCTCATTGGCAGAAGAACAAGTCAGTTGGCCGGTAGAAGAATGGTTAACCCAGGCCAAGCAACTGATGAATGACCCCCTATTTAGTGTCCTGCAGGGTAGGGCAGCTGGGGTGGATGGCAGTTTTGCCATGCCATCTTGGGGAGAACCGTACTCTCAATCCTCTTTAAACTTAGTTGCCTTGGGTCAGGAGCTATACAATGCCCTATTTAAAGGAAGCTTGCGCGATAGCTGGATGATGGCGCAAGCGATCGCTCAAAATCAACGGTCGGTTTTGCGGCTGCGTCTGGGATTGAAAGGTACAGAATTACCCCGCCTACCTTGGGAAGTACTCCATGCTGGGGATCGTCCCCTAGCCACAGGAACTGATGTGGCTTTCTCCCGCTACCAGATGACCAAAGGCTTGATTAGACCAGTTCCGAAGCCTTTGTCTCCACCGAATCAACCTCTGAAAATTTTGATGGTGATCGCGGGTCCAAGTGATCAAGAAAGTTTAGAACTCTTACAAGAAGCATCTCACCTGAAAGAAGAACTCCGCCATCGTTCACCCAATGGACCCCCAGCGATTCATCTGACAATTCTGGAACAGCCAGGACGGGAACAGTTAACCCAAGCCCTGGAACAAGGAAAATATCAAGTCTTCCACTATGCTGGTCACTCTAACCTAGGGGAATCAGGTGGTGATGTCTACCTGGTTAGTAAAAAAACTGGTTTGACAGAGACCGTAAGGGGTGATGATCTAGCGGGATTGTTAGTTAATAATGGTGTCCAGCTGGCTGTATTCAACTCCTGTCGTGGTGCTCATACAGCTGCTTCACATACCCAAGAAAACGGTAACGATCAAAATCTCGCCCAAGCACTGGTTAAGCGCGGTATTCCTGGTGTTCTAGCCATGGCAGAGCGTATTCCCGATGAGGTAGCCCTGACCCTAACCCGACTATTATACCGTAACATCAATCAGGGTTATCCCATTGACCTAAGCCTCTCGCGAGCTAGACAAGGACTCATTTCTGCTTATGGCTCGAACCAGCTTTATTGGGCATTACCTGTTCTCTATCTGCATCCGGAATTTGATGGTTTCCTGACCAATGATGACCACAGTTATGACCGAACTCAAATATTTAGTCTGCCCGATCCTCCTGGAATGTCTGTAGGGTTAGACCCAGAAGAGGCGTTTTTTACACCACCAGCAGATAATAATTCTACCACATTCTCAGAATTTGAGGAAGAGTCAGCTCTTGTCTCTAGGGGAGAAGCTGAGTATGACCATGAAAGTCTCACTGGTGTAACACCGGGTTTAGAATCCCATGAACTAGAAGCAGACGATCCCGCTGCTTTCATTAAGGGATTGCTGGATCAGCTCAATACAGAGGCTCAGGGTGGGGAATCACAAATAGCAGCATCGAATTTAGAGGGGTTATCCCAAAACCCTTACTCAGAGGCTGCTCAGAAGAACTTACCAGTCCATACCCCAAGTCAACTACCTGCTGCTTCGAAAGCTTCAGCTGCAACCCTGACAGCGGCTTTGTCTAGCGAGGGCTCAACCCAATCAGCTCCAAACCTTGAGGATTCTACAGCAGAACTTGAGGGGAAAAAGGTCACTAATCCTAAACAGAAGGGTTCAAGGTTACCACGTTCACCAGTGTGGATCGGACTAGGAGCAACGGGAACTCTGGCCTTGGTACTTTTGGGGGTTTGGTTTTTCCAGAACCCTCCTAGTCCTGGGCTAGGCAGACAATTACCACCAGGTCTCTCCAAACCTGTTGATTACTCAAATGTGAATTTGACAAAGGCTAAGACTAAGACCGTCACAGCGATCGCAATTCAAGCATTCAGTGAGGGGAATATTATTCGAGGAACCGAAGCTGTCAGGGCATTGCTAGACCGGGGTGCATTACCCCAGGCTTCTGCTGCCCTTCAGGAAGTTCCCTCAGAACAATTGAATAAGTCAATGGTGAGTTTTTTAAGAGGGCGTCTGGCATGGCAGTCGATCCAGACAGGCTCGGATGAATACAGTTTCGATGATGTCAGACGTTATTGGGAAAGAGCAGTCAAACAAGAACCTGACTCTTGGACTTACCGCAATGCCCTAGGGTTTGCCTATTACGCTGAAGGCAAATACGAGCGAGCTAACCAAGCTTGGTATGATGCATTGTACAGGAGTAGCAACAAGAAACCTACAACAGTTGGATCTGGAAAATCCAGCAATTCCCAAAAATGGAATACCTATGCTGGCTTAGGGCTAGGCTTGTGGAAATCGGCTCAAGAACAAAACGGATCTAAGCGGGCGAGCTTGTCCCAACGATCCCTCAAGCTACGGCAACTGGTGCTCACCAATGACCCCATTAACTTCAAACCTGATGCCTTGAGCAAGAACTGGCTTTGGTCACAGCAAGCGATTAAAGATTGGCAATCCCTGTTAGAGGTTAGAACTTCTAACAATTGACGGTTAACCGTCAAGCGTCAAGAGTGAACAAAGGGCAAATTAAGGGCACATTAAATAAATCACCACTAGCATCAGCTGATTATTGATCCCGCATCAAGGAAGACAGAGAGCGGCGCTTACGCATATCCATCATGTTGGCAAGAGTCTCGTCTTGAGGATTGGTCTGATCAGTAGGCTCTGGTGGCAAAACCGTTACCTCGGTCTGTTGGTCATCACTCTTGTTTTGTGATGGTAATAATGGTAATGATTTGACTGGTTGTTGTTTGCTAGTAGCCTTACGGCGTCTAGAATTACGGCGTCGCCTTCTACTGCTGACACTAGATGTTATCGGTCTTTTCGGTTTCGTTTTCCGGCTTGGAAATTTTAGAGCCTGAGTAAGCAATAAGCAACCGCTGGCGCAGCCTACAGCAACAACACCAAACAAAGACAGAGGCACAGCCTCTTTGGCCGCTGATGCCCGCAGTTGAGCCAGAGCTGGTTGTGGATTATTGGCTTCTTCCTCAATCGGTCCAGGATCAATCAGACCAATAGTTGCTATGCTACCGGCTAAGACCATAACAACCCAAAGCCCAACCCAAACAGCAATCTGATAATTGTATATTAGCTTTTGGATGGACTGGAAATAATCTTGCTTTTGAGCCTGATGACCAGATGGTTTAGACATCGACGCTCACGATTAGTTAAAAAACACGCTGACGGCATTTTAGCATGGCTTGTCAGTTCGACCAATGTCTTTAAGGAGGTTATTGGTGACACTACAGCGTAAATCCCAGTTTCAAGAGTATTTAACCCCTGAGACGACTACTGAGACTACTAATGAGACTACTACAGGGTTCTCGACTCAAAATCCTACAGATTATGGTGTTAAGTTGATAGACTCATCCTGTTCTCAAATCCCTAACCAGAACCAAGATCAGAAGACCTCTAAATCTTGGACAATTGAGAAAAGTGAGGAGCTTTATCAGATCCAAGGCTGGGGAGAACCCTACTTTGCCATTAACACTGCTGGTCATATCATGGTTTCCCCTAAAGGCAATGGGGGCGGCTCGTTGGATTTGTTGGAACTGGTAGAATCCCTGAAGCAGCGCAACTTGGGACTACCATTATTAATCCATTTTTCAGATATCTTGGCAGACCAGATAGCGCAATTAAACGCCTGTTTTGCCCAAGCCATTACTCGCTACAAATACCCTGGTCGTTACCAAGGAGTCTTTCCGGTTAAATGCAACCAGCATCGACATGTGGTAGAGGATGTCGTGTATTTTGGTCAACCTTATCAATTTGGTTTAGAAGTCGGTTCTAAACCTGAATTGATGATTGCTCTAGCAACATTGCTCACTCCGGATTCCCTAATTATTTGTAACGGCTACAAAGACCGGGAATATCTTGAAACTGCCCTTTTAGCTAGGCGATTGGGACATAATCCGATAATTGTCCTAGAACAGCTAGAAGAAGTGCAGCTAATTATCGAGGTAGCTGCTGAGTTAGGAGGCATCACACCAGTGCTGGGGGTGCGAGCCAAACTGAGTACACAAAGCATGGGTCGTTGGGGAAACTCTGTAGGAGATAGAGCTAAATTTGGTCTGAAAATTCCAGAAATACTCCAAACCATTGACCAGCTACGAGAGGCTGGAATGCTTGAGTCATTGCAGCTGTTGCACTTCCACATCGGCTCTCAAATCTCTGCCATTAGCGCAATTAAAGATGCTATTCGCGAAGCCAGCCAAATTTATGCTGAGCTCAAGGGATTAGGGGTGAATATGCAGTATCTAGATGTAGGTGGTGGGTTGGCAGTGGATTACGATGGCTCCAAAACAAACTTCCATGCCTCCAAAAACTACAACATGCAGAACTATGCCAATGACATTGTGGCTGCGGTGAAGGAAGCTTGTGAGGAACATCAAATTCCGGCACCAACACTCATTAGTGAAAGTGGTCGTGCGATCGCATCCCATCAATCAGTCCTGATCTTTGATGTTTTGAGTACCAGTGATGTCGAATCTCAATCCCCTCCACTGGCAACGGAACAAGACCATCTAATTATCCGAAATCTTTGGGAAACTTACTGTACTATCGACCTTGAGAATTACCAGGAAGCTTATCATGATGCCATCGAGCTTAACCAAGAAGCAAAAAGCCTGTTTAGTTTAGGCTATCTGAGCATTACCGAGCGGGCTAAAGCCGAGCAGCTTTATTGGGCGTGCTGTCAAAAGATTCGGGAAATTATCAGAACACAAGACTATGTTCCTGAGGATCTAGCAGACCTGGAAACGATCATGGCATCAATTTATTATGTCAACCTATCAGTCTTCCAATCAGTGCCAGATTGCTGGGGAATTAACCAGCTATTTCCGATTATGCCCATCCATCGGCTGGATGAAGAACCAACTCAAAGGGGGATCCTGGCTGACCTTACCTGCGATAGTGATGGTAAGATTGACCAATTTATTGACCTGCGGGATGTTAAATCGTTGCTGGAACTACATCCTTTGCGCAAAGCCGAGGAGCCAGAGAGAATTTCTAATTCCAAATCCCAAATCCCAAATCCCAAATCCAAAGAACCCTACTATTTGGGTTTCTTCCTAGTCGGTGCCTACCAAGAGATTATGGGGAATTTACACAATCTTTTTGGTGATAGTAACGCAGTTCACATCAAATTAAGCCCCAGAGGGTATGAAATTGAACACGTGGTTAAGGGAGATACAATCACGGAAGTTTTGGGTTATGTGCAGTATGATGCTGAAGATTTGGTGGAAGGTATGCGCCGCCGCACAGAACAGGCGTTGCAAGAGAACCGAATTACTTTGGCAGAATCTCAACGGCTGCTGGAAAATTATGAGCGGAGTTTGAGGAGTTATACCTATTTGAGTTCGTGACTATTTTGTTGAAGATGGTAGCTAGGGAACGGAGTATCAGCTGGGATGATGTATTCCTTTGACAAAGAACATCTATCCACATCACACTTTCGACTTGCCAACCAGTCTTTCAACTCCCTCAGAGCGTAGTTGTAGACGCCGCGACAAGTCTCTAACCACTCAAGTATTTGAACTTGCTGGCTCGCACTTGGATAGATTCGGTAGTGATAGTTCATCATCAACATACATTACAGTCTACCATCAATACACAAATTCGTAGATGTATTTTTCTCACCCCTTGAAGGGGTGAGAAAAATACTGGGGGAGTCGATGTATCCCGACGCTCTATCCGGCAGGATACATCGACTCCCCCAACCCCCCTCGCAAGTTAAGCTCAGGACTTACCTAGTAACTCTAATTGTAGGGAAAGCTAAAAATTATAGAGTTTGGTGCTCAGTTTCATGAATCATGAACCATCAATCTTGAGATTACAGAATGTTGCTCATTAAGTTATAACGGTCGTTAAGCGCAAGTTTTCTCCAGTGATTTGACTAACATGCCCACCAAAGAAAATCGCTTTTTGCAAGGGCGTAAAATCGCTCC
>NZ_JAAHHE010000229.1:0-10101 GCF_010692525.1 Moorena sp. SIO3B2 | reverse complement strand
GGAGATTGACTCTAGTTTATCGGTCAGATTAACCAGATTAACTATAGCCCTGCTTGAGGTGAAAGAGAAAACTTTGGCAAAGTCTAGTCACAAGTTCAGTATTTCTACTAATTCCGTTTGCGGTCACCAATGTCATCTTGGTATTAACTAAGGTACTTTTCCAAGAGACAACAACAATGGGTCTGTTTGACAAAATTTCAATTAGTCGTCAACACAGCCAAATAACACTCGGACCAGCTGAAGCCTTTGCTGCGATCGCATTAATTGCTGGTGCTGCTGACGGATACGCGACTAATTCTGAGGTCCAAGCTATTATTACTGCCTTATCTCGCATGCAGCTGTTCAGGAGCTACTCAGCTGATGTAATGGCAAGAATGTTTGAACGACTTTTGATGCTCCTCCAGCGGCAAGGTTCTGAGCCTCTTCTTAGTGCAGCCCTAAAATCACTCCCCTATGAGCTACAAGGAACAGCCTTTGCGCTCGCCACTGATATTATTTTAGCAGATGGAGAAATTACCGATGATGAAGAAGAGTTTTTAAACGAGCTTTATCATGCTTTAGAGATATCAGAAGAAACGGCTATAAAAATTATAGACGTAATGTTAATTAAAAATCAAGGGTAATAGGATTTTTCGTTTAATTAACAATTACTAACTTAATTAAGTTTGACAAAACTGGCTAAATCTATTTAGTTGAGGGTTCACTGTTGAAAGTGAACCCTCAACTGTTAATTGTGATCTGATCTAAATTGTGATCATCTGGCACTTTATAGAATTACTAACAGATTCACTTTCTAGTATCCCAACTGTACTTCACAAGAACCAGTCAACGCACTGTATTTGGTTCCCTAGGATTGCCACAGCGATTGATGTCACGAGTACAGGGCACACCAATATCAGCCGGATCTAGTACACAAGGGCCAATGGGTTGTGCGATCGCAGGGGTTGCGCTACTTATAGCAGAAGTCAGAAGTCAGAAGTCAAACTCTTGCGCTTACAAAGGGTGTGAGACTTTTGTCATGTCCTAACTGCCCTGGCGACTGCTATAAAAACAGTTGTGCCGCTACCAACAAAGCGCACAGGACTTTCAACGCTTGGTCGAATTTGAAGTCCATGCCGTTTTTGAGAACCTTTAAGATTTTCATAACCTAACTTATCTCTAATGTTGAGTTAAAAACATCCTTCTACCCATGCCACTTCCGGTAGTTTACCAGCGCGGAAAGTAGTTACCTTACCCTCTGGATTGGTTTCAAAAATCAATCGATAATTTTTATCTGAACTATCCGTTGGTACGAAGGTTGCATATTTACCACCCGGTACATATTGATGGGGTTCAAGTTCTATTTTGTTACCATATACAGACATGACTTTCTCTAATTTATCCCCCACTTTGATACCGCTAATGGTGCTAATCTGGGGAGAACGTGTGTCTACCCTGGCAATTTTTCCTTCTATTGCCATAAACCACAGATTTTCTATGCCTTCTGGCTGAGATATTAAGCAACCATAGTCTCTTCGACTACTAGCGTCTTCTGGCAGTAGTTTAACTTGGCCAGCCTGGGATGCTTCTTCCAGCGTCATGCCCACGGTGATGGGGCCAATGCCATTAATTGCTATTTTAGATTTAGTAGAAAGTCTTTCTCCCTTGCTCCCAGTCTTCAAACAGAGGTTTTCACCACTTAAGTCCCCAAAACAATTGCCGTCTTTGTTGAGGATAACTACCGATTTGATAGTTGAGAACTGTTTGAGGGTAGATTCAATAGCACTGGTAGCTCTGGCATCATAGCCTACCCCAGGGGAAGGAATGGCACGGCAAAACTTGAGGGTGGCGGTTTCTGCTGCAATAGAGAGGGTAAAATCTTTGCCACAGTTGGATTGACCCTTAAGTTGTAGTGCTTCGGTGAAACCAATTTTAGTTTCTGCTTTGGTCGGACCAATAATCAACTGTTCAATGGCAAAAGTAGCCACTGCACGACTAGTGGTGCTTCTGACTACAGGTTCCACATACCTAAAATCCTGATTACTTTGAGGTTGCTTGGGAAAAAAAACCTTAACGTTTTTTTGCTTAGGAGTAGTTTGAGTTTGGGTAGGAGTTGGGGATATTTCTACTTCTGTTATAGGAGATGGAGAGGAAGTGGATGTATCTGGTGGCGGTGTCTGTTGTTCATTACAAGCATTGAGACTCAAGTATGCCAAGAGTATGCTACTCAAGAGTATAGTTTTAGATTTGTGTAGATCCATTGCGCACCTCGACGTTATCCTTGTTAAAGTTAATATAGCGTTTTTTATCCTAATGAGGTGCAAATAATTTTTACCTTCTTACCTGTTCCCTGTTCCCTAAAATCCATGAATTGTGTACCTCATAGCACTGACATGCTCCCTACGGACTATATAGCAATTCTATATCCCATAAGGTACCTATTATCCCCCTAAATCCCCCTTAATAAGGGGGACTTTGAAGTTGATAAGCGTACCTCATAACTGCAAGAAACGCTATACCTTACTTATTAAATAAATGCTATAGTTATAGCAAAGTAGCTTTCCCCTTGATTATGTATCAAGTTACCCTATCTGTTCCAGAAGAAACCGCACAGGCTTTAAACCTAACACCACACTAGGACAAGAATTATGTTTAAGTGCTGCGATGAAACTTTATGAATTAGGTAAACTTTCCTCTGGTGCTGCTGCTCAACTAGCTGGTATTGAGCGAGTAGTTTTTTTATCTAAGTTGAGTGACTATGGTATCAACACTTTCAGATTAACAGAAGCGGAATTAACAGAGGATTTAGCGAATGCCTAATGTGATTGCTGATACCTCACCAATTCAATATCTCTATCAAACAAATTTACTGGATTTACTACCACAACTTTATGGATCGGTTATTGTACCTCAAGCTGTGGCGAATGAATTAGCTGCTCTAGTATTTCGTCTTGATTACTCCACACGAATGGCTGTTTTGAAACTTGCTGGTGAATTATCTTGGTAAGCCTATTTCTGTCCTAACCCTCAATCCGCAAAATCGCTTCTTTCACTTCGACCTCTGATTCAATTACTGCCATAATTCCCGGTAAATATTCATCCATTGTCATCACGTTAGCATAAGCTATTGGTTTAATTAAAGCCAAACTAAGATTGTCCTCTTTTACATCAATGCTGGTTTTGTAGCGGATTTCTCCATCGTCGAAATCGAATTCAAAATTACCCATAATCATGCCATAGTTGGCGCGAGTGATAAATTCTGTGATGGCTAGGCGCTTGTTTTCTGGAGCCTTAACGGGGCAAATTGAATAAAATACAAATTGTCTTTGTTCTTCTCTGGCTTGGGCGTAGCAAGTCCATTGTCCATTTTCACCCCGGAATAAAAGACGCAAGGCTGATGTTTCTGGGATCTTGACAAATTGCCATTGGTCTGATTCAAAAAAGTTAACTATTGCGGTAAAGATTGATTGGTTTGTGGTGGTATCTTCTTCTGTGTCGGAGAATGTTTCATCAACTAATTCGTTGAAAATGCTGCTAATTCCTTCAAGAAATTCAGAGGTAGCGTTTTGGGTAGCTTCAGCTAAGTTGGCTTGGGTCCATTCTTGGAAAAAGTTAACAATTCCTGCGGAAAGTTCTTCGCTGGTAGCTTCTGGGTCGTTAATGGTGGAAGGATTAAGGTAATTCCAGAAGGTGTTATAACCCACTTCACCGTTGGGTTGTTGCTGTTTGACGGATAAGCATAGCCAGCTTTCGGTGCTGAGTAGTTTGTTTGTTAAGGGGTTTTCGGGTTGTTGACAAAGCTGAAGCAGGTAGTTAGCAGCTTCTTCTGCGGTGGAAGCTTTTTCTAATAGCTGTGGCAGTAAATCCGGTTGGAGAGTGGTTTCAATTTGGATATCACCACTGGGGAGAAAGTTACCACCACTCATGGGTGCCCGTACTTCTGGTTTGAGGTTGAATAGTTTTT
This sequence comes from Moorena sp. SIO3B2, assembly GCF_010692525.1. NCBI lineage: Bacteria > Bacillati > Cyanobacteriota > Cyanophyceae > Coleofasciculales > Coleofasciculaceae > Moorena > Moorena sp. SIO3B2. The sequence goes on along the minus strand of NZ_JAAHHE010000229.1, from coordinate 6,158 downwards.
CGGTGTCGATGCGGTGGTAAAGTTCGGGGGTTACCTGGAAGGTAAGACGACATTCGATGATTTGGTGGTTTTGTTTGGTGAGGGATAGGGAAGTTGTGTGGATGGTTAAGGGATTGGAGGAGTCATTTAAGGTTAACTCTTTGCCTAAAGGGAAGTTTTCAATATGGTTACTCATAACAATTTAAAATTCAAAATTCAAAATTCAAAATTTAGAAAGTCAGATCAGGTTTTGATTTCCAGGAAAGCATCTGTTGCTTGATTTGGGATACAGTGATATAATAGATTTACGTAAATCTTTACATAAATTGATGTTTGATTACGAAATCACATCTCCAACGGATGCTAAAAATAACTTTTTTAAGTTGTTGGATATAGTTGCACAAAATAATCAAGTATATATCATCAATCGTCGTGATGGTGAGAATGTTGCTTTGATTACAGAATCGGATTTGAGGAGTTTGGTTGAGACAGTTTATCTATTAAGAAACTCTACTAATGCAATTCGCCTGCTGGATGCAATTGAGGAGTCTAAGACTGGAAAAATCAAACCTCAAACCATTGAAGAACTTTACTCTGAATTGGGAATTGAGCAAGAAGAAGAAGAAAAAGGCTGAATCCGATCAAGTAAAGCCAGTGGTTGTTAATCGCAGTCCTGGTTTTAGTTCTAGGTTTAAGGAAGATTTGGCTTGGTGGTTCAAGCACGATTTTAAAGTCGCGTCGAAAATTTTGGATTTGGTTACTGCTGTAATGGACAATCCATTTGAGGGCATTGGTAAACCAGAACCATTAAAGTATATGGATGCAAATATTTGGTCACGACGTATTGATTTAGAGCATCGGCTGGTTGATCGGGTGGGAAGTAGTCAGATTGATTTTCTGGCTTGTCGGTATCATTATGAGTAGTGGTTTTGTTGGGTTTTATTTTTTAAACCAATTTCCTCTAATTCACTGCAAATTCAGTATATTGACGTACAGCAGGTTCTTGAAATGCTAGTACAATATCGGTCTTTGGTACTCCCAATTTGACCAGTTCGTTGGCAAAACCAATTTCAGTTCCATCATGATGTATCCAAATTTTGGCATTTTTGATGCTGAAATGTAGAACACAACCATACATGGGTTGGCGGTTTTTCCAACCAGTGTAAACAACTTGATAATGGTCGTGGTCTGAGTCAAATATTAAGGCCGCTTCAACATCTTCATCAGATGGACTTTTACTGGCATAGTCACTCAGAAGTTGTTTGATATATTGGCGATACTGGATTATTTTTTCCATTCTAAAATCACCTCTTCGGATGGATCATAAAGCAATAGACTGAAAGGTACCTATCTAAAGCGGTTTGCTTCAATGTTGCCAATAATGTCATCTATCAGGTCAGGGGTATCAGATGCCATTCCCGCAAAGTCCATGAAATCAACAGATGATCGCTTTGCTTTGAGAAAACGCAGGAAGTTAAGCACTTTTTTAATCACAGGTGACGGAACAGTTTCCAGTTCTTTGAGCAGTTCTTGTTTTGGTGTCATGGCGATCGCTCCATAGGTTGCTTTCTATTGTAAGGCTCAGTAGATGGAAAACTCTGATCTTGTAGGTTAAGCTGTAGAAGGGCGCACCCTACAAGATCAGCGATTAGGCCAAAGGGCTACGCTACGCGATTGACCGTAGGTCACGCTACGCGAACGCACTACGCTGCTTTACTAATAGTTGGTTCAGGAAGAGTTTCACCTGTTTTTTGATAGGCTATTACCAAAGATTCTAAGGCTTCAGTTCCATTCTTTACTGCTTCTTCATAAGTTTCTCCATGAGTCCGCCATTTTTGTCCGGGGAAGTCGGGGAAACCAACTAAAAAACAATTATCTTCTTCTGACCATTGAATTATCATTTGATATTTAAGTTTGCTGATCATTAATGTTACCTTCTACTTCATCAATAGCTTTTTTTACATTATTTTCTTGATAGGGCTTAGCATCGTTTCCGTCTTTACCTGAAACTGTGAGTTTCCCAGCATAAAGAGGATGTATCCAGTTTGTATGGCTTCCTTTACCTGGTATTTCTCTAAAACCCGCTTGGCGAAGCATTTGTTTAAGAACCCTGATTTTTTTGGGCATTTACTAGAGATTTTACATATTTCCTATTTTATCTAAATCAAAATGATTACTCATCATTATTATAATTAATTTTATTGTTAAGCCAATCCACTACTAAGCCACTCCGTAGCCTGTGTAAGGACGTTTATAACTGGGATGTAAACCGAGAATAATGTCTGCTTTAGGTATACCCATGTCCACCAAATCTTGCGCCAAATCAGCTTCTGTCATGTTTCGCTGAATCCAAACTTTGCCATCTTTGATATCTAAATGGATGAAACAGTTGTAAACTCGTTTGAGTCCATCCCAGCCGATATCTAAAAGTTGATAATGGTCATGTTCTGTGTCAAAAATAAGTTGACACTCTATCTCTGAATTTGGATTATTCGCTTCTAAGGTGGCATGATTAGTTAATAGGTGGCGGATGATTAATCGGTAGTTTTCTAGTTTTTCCATTGGATGACTACCTCCTCAACAGGATTATATATGAGCAATTTTACTTGATAAAACTTGACTGCTTCTTGGGTGAACTTTTCCTGGAAGAATGATTGAAATGTGTCAACAGGTACTGCAAGATACAGTATTCTATCTGATTCGCTCATTTGTAATGCTAGGCGATAGTTTAAAAATTGACCGAGTGCAGCATGAAAATCTGTAATTGCTGAAGTATTGAGGAAACTTTTTATTTCAACTGCTATCTTCCGTTCTGCTTTTTGAGCTGCGATAACTTTATCTGCTGCTAAATCTATCTCAAGTTTGACACCTTCAATCTTAATTTTTAGAGGATCTGCTGTGATGATCCAATCGTCTTTTAGGAGTGCTTGTTTTACAGCGTCATGGAATAGGTCTTTAGCAGCCATTACTTTGTCTACAATTTATAGTACTATTTTCCTTCAATAGTGAGCGGGATGCATACGCTAGCAAAGGGAAACCATAGTAACGTACCGTTATCGATTCGATTGCTTTGGCGCGTTACGCTGTCGAAGGGCGCACTCTACAAGATCATGGGATTAGCCCAAAGGGCCACGCTACGCGATCGCACTGGTTTTAGTTAACCTTTTGGTTCAAGGGTTTTTCGGTGGCAAAAACAAAGTATTCTTATCAAGGAAGTCATAGGGGATAATCTTACTCTCAATATTGCCCAAAATGAGGTTATACAAGAAGCCTGTTACTCCATATGAGTACTCTTCATAATTAGTTCCTCTAGCTTCATGTATGACTACTTTCCAGTCTTCTGGTTCACCAGACATACACCAGAATAATACATCCCCATTATCTGTAAGACCCCATGGCAACAATCCTTCTGGCTCTGGGTAGATGGGATATGGGCACTTTTGACCAAACTGCTTTTGTAGCACCCTAATTGCATCTAACTGAGTCCCAATCTGATGGGGTAAGTTTAAGTTTTCATTTTCAGAAAATGGGTTAAACACCCACAAAAATTTGCCAATACATCCTGTACCGAAGAGGTTGATATAGTTTTTGTAGTCCTTGGGCAAGGTTGTTCCTATTTCTTGCTCGACTCCATGCCATTCCTCAATTCTACCCTGTTCAAATGGAGCGTCTGGAGGAGACATCACTTGACAGAGTGACTCTAGCGTCATTGATTAATCTCCTAGTTGTTACTTGCGATTGGGGATGGAGACAGATAAAGAAAATCCTCCATCACCTCTTGCTTGGATAGTAACACCAATAGGCATTGGTTCCGAACCATTGTAAACAGGTGTAACCCTATAGGTGACTATTTGTCCACTTTCGACAGCTTGTCGGACTTGAGCTTCGTATCCCCTCATTATGGGTGTGTTAACTGGAGTTTGCCAGAGAGTAACAAGATTAAGGGGGTCTCTTCCTGATCCACCCAGCTGGTTACCCAGTAGATGACCTCGTGCATGTCCCACATCCCCACCTTGGAAGCCTGGTGGGCGGATACTTGAACTAGCGGTTGAACCTTCTGGTATGGGCAATCCCAGTGTGGCTCGAATGCCTGTTGGACGCCCATGTGCATCAAATGACCCATAGTTGATCCTGGTTGCACCGCTAGTGTAAAGCTTCCATCCCTGCTGTTGGTTGAAAGTGTTAACGGGTTTGGCAAAACTATTATTACCTACCTTTACTTTGATGAGCTGGGTATTACTAAGGGTAAAAAACTCTTGGAATTTACCAACAGTCCAATTTCCATTAGCATATATCCGCACTAACTCTCCAGATGACAGGTTCGGTATAGTTGAAGGGGTAGTAGCTGGAGCTTGCTCTGTAGTATCCTCTGTTTCACCAGTAGACGTTTCACCCTCCACAGTAATTGGGTTATTACTATTGTCAGGATTCATCCGAGCATATACTCGCCAATCTTCCCCAACCTGTTCAGCTCGCAATTGGGTAAAGCCGTACTGCCTGCGAAGATTTGCCAAAGCGGCATCTATCTCTGCTTGGTTTAAGGGATCGGACTGCGATCGCCTCCCTAATGCACCCAGAGCCTCCATGCCCTGTAACCAACGTTGTTGTACATTGGGAGCTGGTACTTCTCCCTCACCAGTTTGCTGTTGTCCTTGGGCTGGTTGGGGAGGCGGTGCGCCTTGGGAATCGGTGAGGGTGGGTTCTGGATTCGCTCCAGTAGTTGCATTTTCTTGCCATTGCCCTTGCTGTTCTTGTTCCCCTTGATTACCTGATGAAACTTGGTCATTCATTAAATCGGTCATGAAGCGGTCAGCATTGAAGTCCACTTCCCCAAACTGAATTTCTGGCAGTTGATCCGAACCAATTACATAATCTACATCAGCACCAATACCGAATTCTCCGGGCAAGGGATATTCTAATTGACCGAGGGGCCAAGTCCACTTCTTGTCAGGGGCTGGTGACCACCAGGGGCTGTCTAGTTCTACAAATAAGTCACCCCCTAGTCCCAAAAACGGCTGGGCGGCTAGTTCTAAATGACCATTGAGATAAAATTCTCCCTGTCTACCTGCTTCTGGGTCAGCTTGTTCTCGATAACCAATGGTCGGTGTGGCTTCTACATATCCCTGGACTCCCGCTAGGGCGTTAATCCCTGCTCCAGCTTTGATATCATGACCTGCTAGTTCTACTCCTGCACCCCCTTCACCCCGCAATCTTAAGCCAGCGAAGGCAGAAATATTCAGGGTTGCGGCAATGCTAAAACGGTTGAATACTTGGGGATCGGTGGAGTAAGTGCCATCAACTTGAATATTATAAATCTTGCCCGGTCCTAGTTTGGCCATGGCATCCATGCCTAGATTGGCAAATAGGAAGATATTACCCACTAAGGGAACACCGTACAAGGTTCTGACTTCGACGGTAAACAGGCGTTTAATGTAGTCCTTTTGGGGGAAGAGTTCTATTTCCGCAGGGGGGGCAATCTCACCGACCACGGTAATGTGCCCTTCATTATCAATAATTACCTGTGCCTGACCAGTCATCCATTCGGTAAAGGCAAAATTAAGCACACCCCAACCGGCCAAAGCCCGTTCCCCTGGTTGAGGTCGCCCATCGGTTTCCCCACTGGCTTCTTGTGCTGCTGCTTCTACTGCTTCGGGTCCGAGTTGCTGAAGGGCAACGTTGCGGGCGGTATTGGCATCGGTGACTAATAAATTGATTTCGCCATTGAATTTCTCGGTGGTGTAGCCCACAGTGCCGTGAATATCGACGATGCCATTGAGGAAATTAGCAGTAACATTGCCAGAGAAGTTGGCAAAATTGACGGGAACTTCTACATCACCACTCAGATTACCCTGGTCGTCCCGTTCTATATTGATTTGACTCTCGCTTAGTCCCCTCACACTTACGGTAGCGTTGGCGTTGAAGGTGACGGAATCATTGGCTAAACCAAGGTTTCCTGTACCATCGAGAAAACCACCAAGTTTAAAGCTAAAGTTCTCTACTCCTAGATTAAATACGCCGTTTGCCAACTGGTTCTGGGTGTTGGGAAAATGGTTAATGTCCATACCTAACCATCCCAATGTTTCACTTTGTTCCTTGATGGTATTTACTAACTGTCTTGGGTTGGCAATAAAGCTGTCTCCATTGGCGATGGTGGCGTAACCGGAGATAGTATTATTCCT
>NZ_JAAHHE010000228.1:0-10227 GCF_010692525.1 Moorena sp. SIO3B2 | reverse complement strand
TGATTCGGCAGAGGAAATCCCTGAAAGTTTAGAGGAAATTCTAGAGAGTTTAGATAAAATACCTCAATACTACAATGATCAGGAAATACCTATTATACAATTTGGCGCTCGTTTATTAGAAACTGAAAATATTCCCAACCCAATTGGTGATCAACTAAAGCAATGGTTAGACAAAAATGCCAAGCATGATTTGAGCCCTGGGACGGCGAGGAGTGGGAAAAAATCCTGTCAAACCACCCATATCCTCCACCTCTCGGATCTCCATATCACCACCAGTGAGGAAGCTACCCTTTGGTCAAACCAACTCGCCCAAGACCTCACCCAAGACCTTCAAATCCCTGACCTTGATGCTCTGATCCTCTCCGGTGATATAGCCAATTATTCCACTCCAGAAGAATACCAGGCTGCACAACAGTTTCTTGACAACCTCTGCCTAGACTTCTCCCTAGACCCGAAGCAAATTGTTCTAGTTCCTGGTAACCATGACCTCAACTGGACACTAGCAAAGGAGGCTTATGAGTTATGGGATCTCGAAGACTACGAAGGTGAGCTAAAAGACGGTCACTACATCAAAGTCAGTGAAGAGGTGATTCGAGTCCGAGATCAAACCAAATACCAACAACGCTTTGCCCACTTCAGCCAATTCTATCAAGCTATCAAAGGTCAACCCTATCCCCTCGACTATGACCAGCAAGCCATTATCGACCATCTCCCAGAGCAAAACTTGCTGATCCTAGGACTAAACTCAGCTTGGCAACTGGATCATCACTTCAGAGCCCGGGCTAGCATCCACTCCGGTGCTCTAAGCAAAGCCCTGGCCAAAATTCGCCGTAACCCAGATTACCGCAACTGCCTAAAACTAGCGGTTTGGCACCATCCCCTCCATAGTGACGGAAGCGATCGCATTACTGACAAAGGTTTCATTGAACAATTGGCCGTTGCTGGATTTCGCTTCTTCCTCCACGGACATATCCACAAAGCCGAAACCAGCCTTTTCCGTTACGACCTTAGCCCAGGTGGACGCAAACTCGACCAAATTTGTGCTGGTACCTTTGGCGCACCGACCTTTGAACTACGATCCGCTTATCCCTGGCAATATAATCTACTGACATTTGAAGGTAATCAGCTCACTGTCTACACTCGCCGTCGCGAAGAACCCAATGGTGCTTGGAAACCTGATTCACGGTGGAGTCAGGGCGCGGGACAAGGGGCTTTGAATTATTATTGTATTGAGTTGTAATCAATTTTTGGCAAATCTATCCCTTAAACTATTGAAGTAACTGTAAATGAATGCTGGAAATACCCCTGGTTATCTCCTCGCGCAGATAGAGTCAGCACTGCTTCGTGCTTTCCCTAGTAAAACTAAATTAGAAATGATGCTACGACATCAGTTCAGTAAAAATCTGGAAGAGATAGCTCGTGGGGAAGATTTAACTGAAATTGTTTACAAAGTAGCACTATATTTTGATGCTAAAAATAAGTTAGGAAACTTACTTGATGGAGCACTTAACGAAAATCCAGGTAATTATGAATTAAAACAACTCTATTCCGAAAAATTTAAAATTTCGCCTAGTTTACTTTCCATATTATTTCCTTTACCAAACAATATTATCGAAGCAATGCAACAGGCTTATCAAGCTTGTTGTCCTAATAACTTATGGGATGATTGGGAAAATGAACTCCCTGACAGTTTCTATGAAATTCTAGAAAAATTGGATGATACACCTCAAGGAACTGATAATGAAAAACCTATTGTACAATTTGTTGCTCGTTTATTAAAAACTGGAGATATTCCCGAGCAAACTGCTGAGAAACTCAAGCAATGGATAAAACAAAATGCCAATAACGTTTCTGATTTATTACCTCAGACTAGCAGTCAGTCTCAAAATCATCAGCAACCAAACTTAGATGCACAACCTTATCTGCTTGTCAAGGTAGATCCCAGTAAACAATATCACCAACAACGTCAACCTAATTATCAAGTTTCAGCTTGCTTCATTCCTGATATAAGTAATTATGATTACTTACGAAATCATCAAAACTGTAAAATTTTAGAGACTCCACCAGCTGATGGAGAATCAGAACAAGATCTATTTTCTATTGAAGACTTGCCAAAGTTAATAGAATTTTTTCTAGATCAGTTAATTAAATATTCCAGAGAATATGACGATAAACTAAGAATTGTATTTTTTTTACCCTATGCACTATTGAACTATGAAATTGAAAGAATTGAGATTAAAGAGAATAATCAGTCAATTCCCATTGGTAGCGAGTATTGTGTTATTTTTCGCTCTATCGGACGCTTGAAAAACTATAAACATCAAGGCAAATGGTTAAGAAAATGGAGACAAGTTCAAAATCTATGTCAAACTATATGCTTAGCTAACTTTGCTTTTAGTAATTTTGAGGATTGGTCAGAATTGTATAGTCATTTGGAACAAATAAATGCGATAGTAGTAAAATTGAATCACCCCCCATGTGAGGAAAAATTGAAAGCTATTGATCGTGCGGCAATACCCGTTACTTTATGGCTCAGACAAAATAATTTTACAACTATAAATTGTAAACAGGCTCTCGATCAATTACTGAATTGTCAAATAAATCAGCTTCCTGAAAAAGTAAAAGAACAACGGTTACAAGCTTTTCCTAAAGCGAAGAAGAAACAAGAACATATCGGACACCATCTTGCTCTTTTGTGGGAAGACCCCGATCTACTACCACCCCAGATTAACTATACAACGCTATGACATCTTGGAAAATCTTTCGCGGAACTCCCGAACAACGCCACGAAGGCATTAAACGCCTTCCTGAGCCTCCTAGCTGGCGGAAATTTGAGAAAAAAGAACGGGGTACAACCTATCAGAGCAGGCCAGAGGAAATAGAGTTAGTTAATGCAGCGTTGTATCTGCGTCGTCCTTTATTAGTAACGGGAAAGTCAGGCACAGGAAAAACATCTTTGGCCTATGCAGTCGCTCAAGAGTTACAATTAGGAAAGGTGTTACGTTGGAATATTACCACTCGCTCCCATTTACAGCAAGGACTTTATAGTTATGATGCCATTGGTAGATTACAAGATGCTCAAGGCAGCGGTAAGGATAATTTAGGGGAAATTGGTAAGTATATTCAATTGGGTCCCTTGGGAACAGCGTTACTCCCCTCAACTTACCCGAGGGTATTATTAATTGATGAAATGGATAAAAGCGATATTGATTTACCCAATGATTTATTGACTATTTTTGAGGAAGGAGAATTTGAAATACCGGAATTAACACGAATCAGTGACCAGTTTCCAGACATTGTTGTCAAAACCTGGGATAATAAAACCAGAACCATCCATAGGGGAAAGGTGAGCTGTCAAGCCTTTCCCTTTGTAGTCCTTACCAGTAATGGAGAGAGGGCATTTCCCCCAGCTTTTTTACGACGCTGTTTACGATTAGATTTACGGGAACCAACTCCCAAGGAATTAGAAAAGATTGTAAAAGCTCATTTAGGGTTAGATACTCTTGAAAAAGCTGAACCGATTATTGAAACGTTTCTCAAGCGACGGCAGAAAGGAGACTTGGCTACAGACCAATTGCTCAATGCCATTTATCTGTTAACTAACACATTCAATACAGAAGATTCTCCCATGGTTGACTCTCAAGAAGAAGACAAAGACCAGAACAAAGAAAGGTTAATTGACCGATTGCTGCAGTACCTCAGTAGTACCTAAGGGATATGGTGGGAAAAGCGATCGCTATTCTAGAACAAGCAGGATTTGATTTAACTGCTCGGGAAATAGCAGAAATTCTCTGGTTGGCTATTCATCTAGACGAGCCAATACAGGAGTCAGAGGAATCACAGCAGCCATTACCACAGCAGCAATCTCAATCATCAACGGTATCCCAAGACCAATCACAGCAATCACAGCAGCCATCGCAAGCATCAACGGTATCCCAAGACCAATCACAGCAACCCCGAAATCAAACTCCAGATATCCAAACAGATACCCAAGAATCACCGTTACCTGAAGTCACAAAACCTGGTGCTGATGTTTATCTACCCTCTTCCAAACCTAACAAGACTAAAGAAAGTAGAGAAGCAATTCCGATTAAAGTGCCAGCAGCGGTAGCATTGAGAAATAGTCTGGCGTTGGGACGGGCACTTCGTCCGTTAATGCGGAAAGTCCCATCTGCTATAGAAACGATCTTGGATCAGGAAGCAACTGTTTACCAAATTGCCGAATCAAAAATTTGGCTACCAGTTCTGAAACCTGCTTCCGAACGATGGTTAGAGTTAGCGTTGGTAGTTGAAAAAACTAGTTCAACTGCGGTTTGGAAACAGACAATCATTGAACTGCAAAATTTAGTCAAGCATCATGGAGCTTTTCGGGATGTACGCACGTGGGAATTAAGGATTACTGAAACCAAAGTAAACTTATTTCCTCAAACTAGCACGGGATGTTATAGTTCCACTCCCCATCCTCCCCAGGTATTAATTGACCCCAAGAAACAACGTTTAATTTTATTGGTGAGTGATTGTATTTCTGTGGCTTGGCGCAGACAATTAATTCATCCAGTGCTAGAGTTGTGGGGACGCAATGGTTTACTTACTATCCTTCAGCTACTTCCTGAACGGCTTTGGGAACGCACGGCTTTAGGTTCAGAAACACCAGTGCAATTGCATTCTCTTAGTCCTGGAGTTGTCAATTCTCAGTTTATTGTTAAACCTTGGGATGAAGATGATATTGGACTTCTTTCAGAAGTTGGGAATTCTGTAAATGTTCCCGTGGTTACCTTAGAACCCTACCCCCTACTGGTCTGGTCACAGGTAATAGCAGGTCAGGGGAATGTTAGTACAGTGGGGTTTAATTTTAATGTATCCGAAAACCCCCAACCACAGAGAAGAGCGCTAGATCGTAAACCCAGTCAACCCCAACTCGAAGCACCAGTATTAGTTAGTCGATTTCGTGCTACGGCTTCTCCTATGGCGCGTCGGTTAGCTGGATTAATGGCAGCTGCTCCCGTTAGTTTACCTGTAGTGCAACTAATTCAGCAAACCCTGCTACCAAAATCTACCCAAATTCATGTAGCAGAGGTGTTTATGAGTGGACTGCTCCAATCTATAACACCGATAGACCAAGATTCAAATCCCGATTATATTGAGTACGAATTTAAGCCAGGGATAAGGGAGTTATTAGTAGATTCTGTACCCATTAGTAAAACCATTTCAGTTATTGATAAAGTATCTGAGTTTATTGCTAAAAAATTAGGGTTATCAGTAAAGGAATTTGAAGCACGTTTACTTACACCGGCAACTACAAGTAATGATTGGTTAGACCAAAAAATTCGTCCCTTTGCACACCTCAAGGCTCAAGTATTAGGGCGATTAGGAGGGGAGTATGCTCGTTTGGCTGAAGAACTTGCAAGCGCAAGAAAAAAAGATTTCAAGCAGTTTTCCTTTGAAGTAGTAACAGTTAACCGTAGAGGAGAAATAATCAAGCCAGAAAATAAACAAGCGGATTATTTCACTCAAGATCTGCGGAATGGAGTAGACCTAGAGATGGTGTATATTCCAGCAGGACGCTTCTTAATGGGTTCCCCGGAAAGTGAGAGGTACAGTCATGACAGGGAAAGACCTCAACACCAAGTAACCATTCAACCCTTCTTCCTGGGGAAATATCCGGTCACCCAGACCCAATGGCGAGCTGTGGCCAAGCTTCCAAAAATTAAGCGGGACTTAGATCCAGACCCTTCCAGATTTAAAGGAGACAATCGACCAGTAGAGAAAGTAAGCTGGGACGATGCAGTAGAATTTTGCGATCGCCTTTCCTACTATACAGGAACGGAATACAGATTACCCAGTGAAGCGGAATGGGAATACGCCTGTAGAGCAGGAACTACCACGCCATTCCATTATCGAGAGACCATAACCAGTAAATTAGCTAATTATAACGCTTCCTATACTTATGCAGAGGAAGCAAAAGGGGAATATCGAGGAGAAACCACCGAAGTAGGAGATTTTCCCCCCAACGGCTTTGGCTTATACGATATGCACGGTAATGTTTTGGAGTGGTGTGCGGATCCAACTCATGATAATTACGAAGGAGCCCCTAAAGATGGGAGTATCTGGACTAAAAATAATCGTAATGATTATCATTCAGTGCGGGGCTGCTCGTGGAACGACCTTCCTTGGTATTGCCGTTCTGCCTCCCGCCTCAGCTATGGCCCGCGCGATCTCATCTACGGGCTTGTCGGTTTTCGTGTGGCTCGTGGTGTTGGGAGGAACTAGCCCTTGCGCAAGTCAGAAGTTAGAAGTCAGAAGTTAGAAGTAAGCTAGGACTAGGTTTCGGAGTTTAGGAATATCCTAATCTTACCTCGGTTTCCCATTCAATTAGGTACAAAGTTCTGGGTTTTTAGGGAGCAGGGAGCAGGGAGCAGGGAGCAGGTAAGAGGGAATAGGGAGAAAATTCAGTTTACTTGATAGTTATGCCAAGCGCCGTAATGGGTAGTGCTGTACCAATAAAAAAAAATCGGTCAAGTTGTGGTTAATCCCAATCCTTGACCGAATTATATTGTGTAAGCCACCACAAATACAGCGGAGCTTAACTGAAATTTAGATACTGCTGATCAACGAATACATTCCTCAGTGGTCAGTGGTCAGCTTTGTGGCACAGGCTTCCAGCCTGTGACCTAACCCATAAGCTGATAGCTGTTCGCGTAGCGTGCGCGTAGCGCATAAGCTGATAGCTTAAACATAACCGCCACAATTCCTGGTTGCCAGGGCGTCAAAACCCTGGCAAAACCCTATCCTAGTCTACATAGAAATAGCGAATCAAAAAAGTCATCACCTCACCAGGCTTTTCAGTAGGTTCTGGAGTGCTCCACTCGTCGGGATAGGCGTATTTCAGGCCATAGATGGCATTAATTGTATGCCGAACTTGTTCAGGAGAACCGATCAAAACGTACTTGACTTTCTTAGGTTTACGACCAGGGTTTTCAGGAGTTTGATTGTCATCGGAGTTAGGCGGAATGTTTTTAGTCATGATCAACAGTATCCTTAAATGGGGTATATTATTAATATATACATAAATTAATTAAAAGTCAAGAGGTTTAGGAATTTTTTTTTATTAGGAAATTTAAAATTGCTATAATAGTAAATAGGGCATAAGTAAGATGCTAATGTGGTTAGTATGGGTAGTGTGGGTAGTGTGGAAATTTTCTTAAAACTTTTGCCTAATTTTAAAAGCGATAGAGCAAAGTAATAGGGTAAATAAAATTGACTATATATAGCGTTGATTGAATTTATGAGGTACACTTATCAAACTCAAAGTCCCCCTTTTTAAGGGGGATTTAGGGGGATCCCTTTGTACCTCATGGTAAATAAAACTGACTGTATAGTTTGACCCGGTGGTGCGTTACGGGACGGGCTATCCCAACAAGGCGCGACCCTTACAATCAGGGCGATTCCGTCCCTAACGCACCCTACGACTATATAAACTAAAACTGTAGATGGAGGATTTTAATAATGCCTAATTTAACAGTCAAAGATTTAGAAACACTGCAAGCACAGCATCCTGATTATCGGATGGAATTAGTAGGGGGAGAAATTATTTTTATGAGTCCTTCAGGGTTAGAATCCGATGAAGTAGCAATAGAAATCGCTGCTCAACTTCGTAACTGGGTAAGACCCCGCAAATTAGGCAGAGTTTCTGGTTCTAGTGGTGGTTTTCGCTTACCGAATAAAGATGGAGATGTTCGCGCCCCCGATGCGTCTTTTATCCTAGCTGAACGTCTACCTCGGACTACCGAAAATTACGCTGAATTAGTCCCTGATTTGACATTTGAGGTTAAATCTAGGAGCGATAGCCTAGCAAAATTGCGCCAGAAGATACAGCAATTTCTGGAATTGGGAACTAAAGTTGGGGTGTTAGTGGATCCGAGAACTCGCACCATGGAAGTTTATCGCCTCAATCGGGATAAAGTTGTGCTGGGGGATGGGGATGTGCTGCAAGTTCCAGAATTGCTTCCTGGTTGGGAATTACCTGTTGTTGAGGTGTGGGCACCGGAGTTTGATTGAGTATATACAAGGGAACAGGGAACAGGGAATAGGCAAGAGTGAAAAAATCTTGTTTACCTCATAGCTATGATAAACGCTATAAACTTCGTAAAGGTGTAAAACCATGAGATTCATCAGCCCGAAAACTGACTTTGCTTTCAAAAAAATCTTTGGCTCAGATCAGAGTAAAGATATTCTGATTTCCTTCCTCAATGCCATGATCTACTCTGGTAATTCCGTCATCGAGGATTTAGAAATTATTGATCCCTATAGTGCGGGGGATGTAGTAGATTTAAAAGACACCTATCTGGATGTTAAGGCAGTATTAGAAGATAAAACGACTGTCATCATTGAGATGCAACTATGGAATGTGGAGGCTTTCGAGAAGCGAGTGGTGTATAACTTGTGCAAAACCTATGGTAATCAACTGAAATCGGGACAGGGATATTTCGATCTAAATCCGGTTATTGCTTTAACCATCACGGATTTTAAATTATTCCCCTCAACTGAGAAAGTAATTAGCTGTTTTTACTTTCAAGAAGAAGAAGACCACTTGCCTTATCAGGAGAACGAGTTAAAGCTGGTGTTTGTGGAACTCCCGAAATTTACTAAGCAATTGGAAGACTTGGAAAGTGTAATAGATAAGTGGATCTTTTTTATCAAAGAAGCACCCAACTTAGAAATTATTCCTGACCAGCTCAGGGAAATCCCACAGCTAGAACAAGCCTTAACTATAGCGAATCAAGCGGGGTTGAGTGTCTCAGAAGTAGAAAAACTCCGCAAACAGGAGATGGCCTTGGAGGACGCGCGACGTGCATGGAGTTTCGCGAAAAGGGAAGGACGAGAAGAAGGTAGACTAGAAGGACGAGAAGAAGGAAGGCTAGAAGGGAAAAGAAATTTACTATTGGGACTGCTTGAGAGCCGTTTTGGACAACTAACCAGGAATGCGATCGCATTAATCGAAGCCTTGACCAACCAAGACCTAGACCGTTTATCAAAAGCCATCTGGGATTTTAACACCAGTGAGGACTTACTCAACTGGCTGGAAGAGCACTCTAGTTCAAAGTAGCTATAGGGTAACTAAATCAATTGTGATATTTTTTTCCCTATCTCCCTACTCCCTACTCCCTACTCCCTACTCCCGTAAGCATTCAGCAGTCAGCGGTCAGCCGTCAGCTTAAAAGAAACCTCAGCACCTCAAGACAGCGTGCCCATAGCCCATAAGCTGATAACTGTTCGCGCAGCGTGCGCGTAGCGCATTAACTAATAGCTGTTCGCGTAGCGTGCGCGTAGCGCATTAACTAATAGCTGTTCGCGTAGCGTGCGCGTAGCGCATAAGCTGATAGCTGACGGCTGATAGCTGACGGCTGATAGCTGATAGCTAGGAAATAGCATAGCCAGTGTGTTGTCGGATATGGGGAGGATGAAAGGCTAAAACAATTTGTTCTTTGGGTATTCCCGCCGCCAGTAACTCTTCTGTAATGCCGTGATCTAGACCATCATGGTGTAGCCAAATTTTATTGTTACGTATTTCAGCATCAAAGATGAGTGAATGAATTCGTTGTGTATCCTTCCAACCTTCGGTAATAACTAGATAGCGAGTTTTGTCATCGCTAACAATGATATTACTGATGACAGTATTATTGATAGAATTATTTTTGTGACGATTGAGGATATTACAATAGTTTTTCAGTATCTGAATAAGAGATGTAGCACAATTGGTTACTCCAGTGATGGTTTCCATAGCGTAATTTCCTCCTGGTTTTCATCATCGTGGTAAAGTCCTTGGCAGGCATGTAGAACGTGGATTAGAGGGATATTGTTATTATAGTTTTATTGGTTATAACCGAGGCTAAAAATACTTGGGCACGGCATGTCTACATTTCACCAGGTTTTGGAAGGGGCGCAACTGGCTACGTAAACCTAATCTCCATAAGATATTAGTTTGACCTGATGGTGCGTTACGGGGGGGCTGTTTCAAGCAGGAACGAAGAGGCGTAAAATCATGGCTAGCCCACCCCTAACGCACCCTACGCCTCCCGATTCCCGATTCCCGATTCCCGATTCCCTATATCAACCTGTAAAACCATGAGATTCATCAGCCCAAAAACTGACTTTGCTTTCAAAAAAATATTTGGCTCAGATCAGAGTAAGGATATTCTGATTTCCTTTCTCAATGCCATGATCTAC
>NZ_JAAHHE010000227.1:3107-10273 GCF_010692525.1 Moorena sp. SIO3B2 | reverse complement strand
AGGGTCTCATGGCTAGCTGGCCCAATTTGCTGGATAATAGTGCTGTCGGCAGCTTTAATCGTGATGGTGCCATCTCGAACATAGGTCAAGACATCCTTAGTAGAATCTGGCAGAGAGCTTTCTAGCTTTTGCCAACCCCAACCCAATGCGATCGCACTGCCACCCACCCCTAGTCCGATCCAAAACCAGGAGCGACGATAGATTGCTTTTGGTCCGATTAGCGGTTTGATAACCGTAGTAGATACACGCTTGATTCCGTTTAGAGTTTGGGCAACTACCCTCGACCGCTTCCGCCGTCTTGGCTTTGATGAGGGGTGCTTGCCATCATTAGACGCAACACTCCCATTCTTATCCGATTTCTCCGTCAGTTTCTTTGAGGGATTCGGAGGGTTGTGACTATGTCGATCTTGGGGCTTCGGGGAAAATATTGACACATCAACTCCTTAGCAATACAAAAGCAGCCATAACTTTTTGTCTTATAACTTGTTGTCTATTTTAGGGCTTGAAATCTTAATTTAGTGGATCTGTCACTTTTTTCCTTCTGCTTGGGGAAAATCCGGATTTCTACGTACTAGGTAAGCATTCAGCTATCAGCTATCAGCTATCAGCTTTTGAATAAAACAGGTAAGCAAAAGTTTAATCTGAGTTACCTCTGCTGGGATGGGATTCATAGTCTTTGGCTAATAGTTAAGTTAAGATCTTCTGCCCGTAACAGCTGATCTTCAAGTTCACTGGCTGAACCCATAGCAATTTGAAGGAAACGGGCTAGTTCGGCAACTCCGTTCCCTTAAGCATTAAGCTGACTGCTGACAGCTGACGGCACCTCAAGTAGCACCATCTGTAGCCCATATGCTTACTCATGAACCAAGCATAATGAAAATATTAAACTAAACCTTATTTTTTGCTATTGTTCAACATTATTCGTCCTCTTTAAACCCTGTGGTATTTTCCTCCGAACGTCTTCTGTTTACACCAGCCACTCCTGACGACCATGCTATTCCTACTATTTTTGCCTTTCCTAATCAATACAACATCGGTATTACTAGTCTCGGCTATCAGATAGTGTGGGCATCTCTAGCCTTGCGCCCTGACCTAATGGTCAGCCGCTTGTTCACGGATTACCATGAGCCATTACCGAGACAGCCAGAATTACTTGGTTATTCTATATCATGGGAATTGGATTATGTCAATATCTTAGCGGGATTGGAATTTTTGGAGATACCCCTATACTCAGCACAACGGGACTCTAGCCATCCCCTAGTGTTTGGTGGCGGTCCCGTGTTAACGGCTAATCCAGAACCCTTTGCTGACTTCTTTGATGTGATTTTGCTCGGAGATGGGGAAATCCTGCTAGATAATTTTATCGATGCCTATCAAGAGGTTCGCACTGCTGAACGTAATACTCAACTGCAGCATCTGGCCCAAGTCCCTGGAGTCTATATACCCAGTCTATATCAGGTAACCTACCATGACCTAACGAGTGCGATCGCATCCATTCAACCAGTGTCTGATCAGATTCCTACCACGGTATCTAAACAGACCTATCGGGGCAATACCCTGTCTGCTTCCACAGTGGTCACCGAAAAAGCGGCTTGGGAAAACATCTACATGGTAGAAGTGGTGCGCAGTTGTCCAGAGATGTGTCGCTTCTGTCTGGCCAGTTACCTCACTTTACCATTTCGTACTCCTAGCGCGATCGATTCTTTGATTCCAGCTATAGAACGGGGATTAAAGGTAACAGACCGGATTGGCTTACTGGGAGCATCAGTCACCCAGCATCCCGAGTTTGATGTGTTGTTAGATTACCTAAATCAGCCACAATACGACCATGTGCGCTTGAGTATTGCCTCAGTGCGAACCAATACAGTTACGGAAAAGCTAGCCCAAACCCTAACTAAACGTAACACCCGTTCGATTACGATTGCAGTAGAAAGTGGCTCACAAAGGTTGCGCGAGATTATTAATAAGAAGCTCAGCAATGACGAAATTATCCAGGCAGCAGTGAATGCTAAAGCAGGGGGATTAAAACGTCTGAAAATCTATGGGATGGTAGGAGTTCCAGGAGAGGAAATAGCAGATGTTGAAGAAACTGTAGGGATGATGGAACAGATTAAGAGAGCAGCCCCCGGTCTAGGCTTAACCCTCGGATGCTCCACCTTTGTTCCCAAAGCTCATACACCCTTTCAGTGGTTTGGTGTCAATCCCCAAGCCCAGAAGCGCCTCAAGTTATTGCAGAAAAAATTGCGATCGCAAGCCATAGACTTTCGACCAGAAAGCTACAACTGGTCAGTAATTCAAGCACTGATTTCCCGAGGGGATCGTCGCTTATCCCAACTCTTAGAACTAACCAGGCATTATGGGGATTCCTTAGGCAGTTTCCGCCGTGCCTTTAAACAATTGCGAGGACAGTTACCTGAACTAGACTTCTACGTCTATACCGACTGGTCAACAGAGCAAGTGTTGCCTTGGAGTCATCTGCTTGGGCCACTTCCCCAGGCCACCTTGCTCAAGCACTTAGGTGCTGCTACAGCCCTGGGGGTAGGGCATGGGGAATAGGGCGTGTGGGAAGTGTGGGAAGTGTGGGAAGTGTGGGGCGGGGGCGCGGGAAGTGTGGGGCGTGTGGGGGGAGGGGGAGAGAGCGCGGGAGGTGTATGAAGTGCTCCCGCAAACCATTGCACACAGCCCCTCCCCATTCTCGACAGCATCAAGATAATAAGCTGATGTCCATTTAAATTGGTTATTACCTATTCCCTATTCCCTGTTCCCTATTCCCTGTTCCCTTTGATTAATTTAGGTATCCCAATCTAAATGCTGAACAGCTTACTAATGCTGCTAGGTCTAAGGTTTTTTAATCAATCTTGTCCCAACTCCTGGAAAATTCCATTCCAGCTGCATGTGCAAGACAGTGCCAGGAGGACGACCAGCCACCAGTGGTACAGGAACAGCACCATATAAAATATGATCCGAGTGCAGGTGAGTGATGATTGATAATAGCCTGTTACCATCAATCCCTTTCTTAGCAGCCTCAGGAGGACAGAAATTCAATTGTCTGCTAAAAACCGCATTTCCTCGACTATTGGTGACGTAAGCATTTGGTACTCCACCAAATGGTTGCGGGAATATATTGCCATCGGCAGTATACCACATCGCCCAGACCGTGTACACCCGATTCGGGATCAGATTGTTTAGTCGGACTCTGACCCTGTTGTTTCCCCTAGAATCGCAATTAATTTGCATTTGTCCAGAAGCCTTAAACCAATCCGCTACAGTAATCGGATTTGGAGATTCCGGATTAGACTGAGAGCGAGAAACTACCGGAGCATCTAATTGAAATGGCAGTGGAGTTCGTACGGAGAGATCTCCTGAAACCCAGGTATCGATTTGACGCAGAGGTACGTTGACAGCCCCAGGGTCAGTGGTTTCAAGGTCAAAAACTGGGAAAATTGTTTCCAAGAAAGGATCCACGATTGATGCCAAAACAGCATCCTTTCGTGTCGAAGCAGTCAGAGGCAGAGGCTCCTTACCATTGGGGTTGTAGATACCCATTGTTGTTGCTCCTGCCAAGTTCAGGGGAGCAGACAAGAAGTCCCACCGATATCTTGGTTTTCCAAAAAGCCGATTCCAGCCTGTTACCACCTCTGCCTCGATAGTAACGTTAGTGTTTCTCCTCCTCTGTGCTTCAGCTGGGTTAACCTGTGATAAAAAGGCAAAAAGGCTCAAAAAAAACAGAATTCCAAACTTTTTCATCACGGATTTCTTCTCCTAATTAAAAGACCTGTTGCAAACGTCAACTTTTGCCAGGTTGCTGTAGTTGCTATCCTAGTTATCAGCTTGTTTTTCAAAAGTTATGCAAAACCAGCGCTAAAAAATTAAAAATTTGCTCAGCAACCAACAAGCTGCCTTGAGGCGTTGCGTCAGTCTTTTCATGAATAGGAGTAGAGTGGGCATCCTGCCCGCCCCAAAAGATCAAGGGACAGGCAAGATGCCTATTCCACCTCACTCTTAAAATCATTCCATTATTAAGCAACGCCCGAAAAACAACATAGATCAAGGCAAAGACTTCAACCTAAAGTACTGATCTGAACCAGAGCACCAACGCCACACCCGCAGTCGCATCCAGCCGCTTGGGCACGCCCCCACTGGGATAGCATTGAATTTGAATGGGGTAGAGTAATCCGTGCGCTGCGAGACGGTGCCGATGGTGCAATCAAGAACTCATTCCCTGGTGCCACTACAATGGCATCGTCCGGGATATCTTCCGTGACCTCCACCGGTCCAAACACCAGCACCCTAGCACCAATCTTCACCCCCTTACGCACTGTCGGTCCAAACAACACAGTGCCGTTGCCAATGGTAACGTCATCCTCGATTTCCAGTGGACCATGGAGAACTACCCGATCACCGATAACGCATCTAGCTCCTACTCGGCAAGAGGTGAACGTTAGCTGATGAAGGCTTGAGTTTTTACCAATAGTGGTGCCTTTACCAACTGACACAGTGGGAGCCACATCACCGAGAATATAGCTCCCCTTACCAACCACTACTCCTGATGCCAACTGGCACCCTCCCAGGACAATAGCATCTTTATCGATCAGTTCGGGGGACTTTACCACAGGGACAACGAACCTTGCACCAGCTTCAGGACTGTTTGAGGGCGGTGCATTCAAGCCCACTCCCCCAGCATCGTCCGCTGGCGTGCTTGGAGTTGGTACTGGTGTTAGAGGTTCAAAGCGCTCAAAACCCAAGTCTCCCAGAGTCGCTTGACGTGCTGGGATGACTCCGGTCCCACGTCTATAAATACTTGGTGGAGCAACCGATAGCTTTCCAAAGGCTTGATCTAAATTAGGAAAGTCCTCCCCAGGATTGCGAGGATTGCCAGCAACATCAGAAAATGGGATGGTGCGTGCAGCGGCACGATAAAGTAAGTTGAATCCTCGGGCTAGTACTAAGTTTTCTTCATCGACATCAGCAAAGAATAGTGAAAATGGAGCAGGTACCGGAATGATATTGGGTTTAACATCAAGTTGGCTATAGATCCGTGCTCCAAACAACACTAGACTTGCTGGCGGAATCTTGATGGGTCGTCTCGGATTCTCTCCCAGAATCTGTGCTGCCAAACCAGTAAAGCTCGCGTCACCAATGTCGGCATTTTGAACGATCGCATTGATGCCCGTACCACAGGCTTGTCCGATCCGAACCCTTCCGACGAAGGTGACTCCATGGGCGGTGAAGGTTCCATCCCCCAATTCTAGGTTACCTCGACCCAAGGAGCGACCACGGAAGTTGAGCAATCGGGTATTGTCTTGCAAGTTAACAGCGTTACCAATTTTGGCAGAGGCACCCTTGAGGGTAACAAAAG
Source organism: Moorena sp. SIO3B2 (assembly GCF_010692525.1). Lineage (NCBI taxonomy): Bacteria > Bacillati > Cyanobacteriota > Cyanophyceae > Coleofasciculales > Coleofasciculaceae > Moorena > Moorena sp. SIO3B2. Next base: position 4,914 of record NZ_JAAHHE010000227.1, on the reverse strand, counting down.
CATCAATCAGGCTAGCGGCTCCCATCTTAAAGTTCCTAGTACCCACGACTGCACTGGGATGGATGAAACTGGTAAAGCCCACTGGTCCTACTGAGGATTTAGCCTGCTGTGCAGCAACTCCTTTCATCCCGCCTGGAATTACTGAGCCCACCGTGGCTGCTGTCGCACCTCCAAGTGCAGCTATCAGTAAATCCCGTCGCGAACAACTGAATCTAGTTAAATTATTGGTCATGCTACCCATGTATTAGCTTAAATCCCTGTCTTTTCAAAACTCGGGGGATGGTTGAATATAGAACACCTTTGTTCTGATCTGTTCTCATTCATGGTCACGGGTCAACTTGAATCGGTTTGACTGACGTCATTCTCAAACCGAAATCATGGTGCCCACTATGCATCCTGATCCGAATTATTGCCTGAGCTACTGACTTTTGGCGGAACTGATGTATGAGACCGGATTAATGTTAACCACACCACCAACCGCCCTTGGTCTCAGCTATGTATTAACTTTTAGCACACTTTATAAAGACACCGGTTAACGAGTTAAAATAACTTAACGTTAATCATTTTTAACAGAAAAGGTACCCTCAAGGGTACTGTCAAGCCAGGGGATGATCTGATAATTGCTACAATAGCAAAGGGAGCAGGGAGTAGGGAGCAGGGAGTAGGGAACAGGAAACAAAAATTTTCACAATTCATTTAGTAAGCCTAAATAAGGATTTGATCAAACCAAGTAATTACCCGATTTATGTGTATCCTATAGATAATAGGATTTGCGAAATTTGGGGTCAATATTTGTTGAAATATAGTAAAATAAAAAAGTAAATCAACTAGCTAATAATTATCGCTAAATAGCTAGTTATAATGTTAATAATTACCAGCTATGCTTGAAATCTTGAAAGGAATACAGAATACATGGCAAGATCTAGTCTTACCTGTAGATAAAAGAACAGATTGTTGGACAGTTAGCCAACAATTCCGTGATCATGTCAAACAATTTTTACCGAAAAAACAATATTCCTTATTAGAGGTGGGATGTTACAAGGGGCTGACGGCAAAGCACTTATCCGATCACTTTACTAAATATCTAGGTTTAGATGTTAACGATAGGTACCTCAGAGTAGCAAGATTAAACAATATTTTTAATTACCATGTCAAATTCCAAAGATTTGATGTGTATACTTCTGATTGGAATCAGTTAACCTTTCCTGCTGATGTGGTTTTAATAGATGCACGTCATAAATACGAGTATATCAAACAAGATATTGATAACTGTTTAAAGCGATTTAATAATGCATTGATAATTTTTGATGATTATGGAGCATGGGAAAGCGTCTATAGGGCAGTTAATGAAGCGATCGATGACGGTAAGTTAGAGGTAGTTAAAGAAATTGGAGTTGAGAAAGGTCAACAACTGTGGCCAGATCAGAATAATCCATACTCTTACACACATTTTGGCTCAGAAGGATTGATTTGCCGTAGTAGTAGAGCGGTTTTCAATTAGGTTAGTTTTTGAGGGAGCAGGGAGTAGGGAGTAGGGAAGTCAGATTAGCTGCACCTAACATTAGACTCTAGGGTTGAGTAATATTTGTTCTCTACTTCGTTTATTCTGGTAGCGGCTTAGAGCATTGCTTTAGTGTGAGAGGGTAATGATGTGATCCCATTCCAGTTGAGATGGTAATCATGCGTTCGCGTAGCGGCTCTTTCAGAGCATCGCATTCCAGTTGAGATGGTAATCATGCGTTCGCGTAGCGGCTCTTTCAGAGCATCGCATTCCAGTTGAGATGGTAATCATGCGTTCGCGTAGCGG
>NZ_JAAHHE010000227.1:0-3097 GCF_010692525.1 Moorena sp. SIO3B2 | reverse complement strand
ATGCGTTCGCGTAGCGGCTCTTTCAGAGCATCGCATTCCAGTTGAGATGGTAATCATGCGTTCGCGTAGCGGCTCTTTCAGAGCATCGCATTCCAGTTGAGATGGTAATCATGCGTTCGCGTAGCGGCTCTTTCAGAGCATCCCATTCCAGTTGAGATGGTAATCATGCGTTCGCGTAGCGGCTCTTTCAGAGCATCCCATTCCAGTTGAGATGGTAATCATGCGTTCGCGTAGCGGCTCTTTCAGAGCATCGCATTCCAGTTGAGATGGTAATTATGCGTTCGCGTAGCGGCTCTTTCAGAGCATCGCATTCCAGTTGAGATGGTAATCATGCGTTCGCGTAGCGGCTCTTTCAGAGCATCGCATTCCAGTTGACAGGGAAATTATGCGATCGCGTTACTGTTGACAGGGAAATTATGCGTTCGCGTTACTGTTGACAGGGAAATTATGCGTTCGCGTTACTGTTGACAGGGAAATTATGCGTTCGCGTAGCGGCTCTTTCAGAGAATCGTGTAGCAGATCCATTGGAGTTACCCCAGCCAAGCTGCGTGATCAAACCAAACGTGATTCAAGCATCTCTACCAACCTGCGAGAGCTCCTCGATTTTTGGCATTGCTGAGGGGCGGAATGAATATGAGTGGGGTGGGCATCCTGCCCGCGCGAAAATGAAACGGGCAAGATGCCCGTTCCACGGCAAGATGCCCGTTCCACAAAACTATTAAAATCATTCCATTATTAAGCAACGCCCAAAAAAAAAAGGTACCCTCAAGGGTACTGTGAAGCCAGAGTTAGATCTGACATTCTAGAAATGTGTTGATTGAAATGAATTGCACCAAGAGGTAAAACCCATGCCTTACAAATACTATAACCCCTGTGTGTTCCAAGTTCCGATCAAATTAGAAGTACCCATTGTTCTCGACATCGCTGTCGCTGCTAAGCGTAAGTGTTTTGATAAATATGAGGAAATGGAGATCGAAGAGAACGGAGCGGCTACTGATCAGTCCCCCGAACCAGTTACCAGTTAGTCTCTTTAGGCATCTTTGAAAGGAATCTTTGACGGCTGGCTTTGAATTAGTTCATTTTTATTAATTTCTGCAATACCCCTAGGCTGATCAAGCCAGGTTTTTTTTAACAGCGTTGCTGAGTATGGGTATGATTTCGCCCCCCTAATATCAAGTCTGGTTGAATACCCATAATTAAGGAGAGGGTGGGAGGTGTGGGGAGATAGGGAGATTTTTATTAAGGGTAATTATCCTGACATGATATAACCCCCCAACTTTGGGTGGAACGAAACTCTCTTTCGTCCCCCAATTTTGGGGGATAATTGGGGCAGTAGCCAAATAATACCAAGAAATTCATACTTAAATTCAGCACCCAATTGAAAACTGCTATAATTTTTAATTATGCCCTTTGTAAGTAATCGGCATTAAATTTATCAGTATAAAAATTTGGTATTATTGAGCTTAAACATTGAGTAAAACCTATAGCATTATAGATCAATATTTAGGCTATATAAAAACTATATATTAGTATTAAAAATGATACCAATTGTCCCCCCTACAGTTGAAGTATTAAAAGATATTGTCCTCGGTTTAATAGAAAATATTTATTCTAGATATGAGGTAAAAGAATGGATCATCGGCATGCAAAAAGAGCATTCTATAATCTTCCCTGGTTGCATGAGCTTCGGGATGAAAAATAGATTTGCTGAATTTGTAATGTTTGCTTTGTTCTGCATTAATGAGGTCGGGGTTGGAAAATTTGATAGTCCTGGTGAACAGTTTATTCGAGATGTAGATCTTGAAGAATATCTAGCTTGCTTAAACGAAGAAGATTGCACAGAAAGATCTGGAAATATTGTGAGACTCAGACCCCATCAGATCCAACCAGTTAAAAAAGTATACAATACTATTGTGGGTATAGATTGTGGGAATGGGCAATTACTAAAAGATATAGGCGTTTTTCTAAATAGAGGTTATTTTCTTGATCTCAACGATTATCGAGAAGATGCCTTAGTGGAATATTGTGGCTCACATTTTGTTTTATCTTACTCGCACAATATAAATAACAATGATTTATATATCGAGGGCTTTGAAGGTGAAAAAGAAAAGGTAGCGAAGCTATTAGTAGAACTTAATATATTACCTAATATGATTAAATGGGTCAATGACTTAATTGATAATGAAGTATGTAGATTGTGTAGGGTAGACGATAACAATAATACATTTGTTATGAAAACGTTTAGTTCTTATATTGAGGCTGAAATTGAGAGATATTCATATCAAAAAAAAGGACATAAACAAACCTATTATTTGGAGCGATATTATACCTAAAAAATTATTGGTAAACCGTTGGCATCTGGATAAAAAATACGGGCGTTGCTTAATTAAGGTCTGAAAAGATAACGATCAGGACCTGGAACATCCCAGAATCGGAGATAGTGAATCAGGAAACGAATGGAATATTTTAGCATTTCCTGGAATTTTGAAGTAAGCATTCAGCTATCAGCATTCAGCTATCAGCTTATGGGCTATGGGCACCCTTTGCGAACACCTGTTGAATAAAAGAGGTAAACATTTGTTTAATCTGAGTTAAGTCTGCTGACGGCTGACAACTGACGGCACCTCAAGCAGCGTGCGCGTAGCGCATATGCTTACATTTTCAATAACAAAGACTCTTGGGTTGTAGTCGCTCTAAATAATGTCTGATCTTTGGATTTTATCCTTCAATTATGGTCAGATAAGTCTGGCTTATTATCTAATACCCCTCATCACTAATATCAAGTCAGGTTGAATACCCATAATTAGAGGGAGGGTGGGAAGTCTGGGGAGATGGTCAGATGGTCAGATGGTCAGATGGGGGAGATTTTTATTAAGGGTAATTATCCCGACATGATATAAGTTAACTTTGCTTAAATTCTGGCCTAGGGTGGGTTAGGCGGCAAGTATTTTGAAAGCTCACCTTGTCTTGATGCAATAGCGAGTGGTTTTGGGTCTGTGTGGGTCACCTGCGGGAGCACCGCTGTTTGCCCCGTGGAAACCACGGCAGTTGCTCATGGGGGGAACCCCCTTTGGCCTCACTGCCTCCCCTTTGGCCA